>NZ_JAIVFR010000089.1 GCF_020829685.1 Nostoc sp. CHAB 5715
GGAATCATATTTGATTTTTGAAATTATTTGCGTAGTCCGGGAGTGGGGAGTAGGGAGTAGGGAATAGGGCTGTAGGGTTTTCGAGTTGTACGGAATTTTTTCATAAATCAAATCGTAGTCCTATATAATCACAAATGACAAAGGACAAATGACCAAGGACGACCATAACAAAAATTTTCACAACTCAAATAGGATTGCTATATATAAGCTAGGGTTAACATAAGGATAATGATTAATAATATCCTATTTCTAATGCTATAAGTGGGAATTAGGATTAGTTAATGGTCGAATATGTTACTGAGCAGACAAGAAACAGAATTTTACTTAAAAGACCTGGAAACACCATTAGGTAAAGCGATTAATTTAACACTTGCCGCTATGGTGCTAGTATCATCAGGAATTTTTGTGGCAGAAACTTATAATATTCCTGATTCTGTGCGGTTTCAATTGCATTTAGTCGATAGTGCGATCGTCATCATCTTCGCGGTGGAATATTCACTCCGTCTGTGGAGTGCAGAAAACAAAATTAAGTATATTTTTAGCTTTTATTCGATTATTGACTTAATGGCAATTTTACCATTCTTTCTAGGAATGGTGGATATCAGCTTTATCCGCCTCCTGCGATGGTTTCGGATTTTACGATTAATCAGATTTATCGATAGGAAATTTTTATTCGCCACTATCAGCACCGAAGATGGGGTGATTTTTGCGCGAATATTATTTACATTATTTGCAATTGTTTTTATTTATTCTGGCTTAATTTATCAAGTTGAGCATCCGGTTAATCCTGAAAATTACGGTACGTTTTTGGATGCATTCTATTTCTCTGTTGTCACAATGACAACTGTAGGGTTTGGCGATGTTATTCCAATTTCGGAATTAGGGCGCTTGCTAACAGTACTGATGATTTTTACAGGAATTGCCCTGATTCCTTGGCAAGTGGGAGATTTAATTAAACGAGTTGTGAAAACTGCTAATCAGGTAGAAACAGTTTGTTCAGGTTGTGGTTTGGCTTTCCATGAGGTAGATGCTGGGTTTTGTAAAAGGTGCGGGACTAAGTTGCCTAGTCGTAGGGTTGATTGAGAGAGTTAAGTGGTGGCGCTGACGGAGCATAAATTTTAGTGTGTGCTACAATGTTGTGGTAAAGTAAATGACAAACCTGAGAAAGCCAAATGTTCTAAAAAACGCTGCAAACATTGAGTCATTTAATTTCTCGTATTTTCAGTAATTCCCTAAAAAGGAGTAAAGGCAATGAATGCATTACTGCATAATCCAATTGCAGATATGTATGGGCCAGACTTTTTGTTGTTTTATTGCTTTGTCATTGCGATCGCATTTGTAGCCTGCTGGTTGCTAGTCCAAGATCCAACCAAAAACCAGCCTCTACCGTTAATTCCTGCTGAACCAGATCCCTACGAAATCGCTTACTTGCGTTCCCAAGAAACAGGAATCGCCAATGTAGTATTATTTGACTTGATTGTTCGGGGTTATTTGCAAGTCAGTGAACAATCCATCAGCCAAGTACCAAATCATCCTGATGTATCTCACCTAGAGCCAATAGAGCGTGAGGTATTTGATAAATTCTCTTCTTCTTCCACAGCTAAAACATCTGTTTGGTTGGCAACCGAGAGTATCCAGTCATACAGCAATGCTTATGAAGAAAAACTACAAAATGAGCAATTGTTGTATGCTTCCCAGTGGCAAGAACGGAATATCAAAGTTGGCTTGATTGGAGCGATGATTATTTTCAGCTTGGGGGGCTATAAGCTGCTCATTGCCTTGGGTAAGGGGCGCTATAACGCAGGTTTCTTAATCACTATTGGTGTATTGTCGATTATCTTTTTGCTGTGGTTTGTCAGTAGACGTACACATCTCAGTCATCGAGGAAAAATGTATCTGCAACAACTTCAAGAAACATTTACCCGATTGCAGCAGAAGGCAAAGTATGACATCCCTTCTGTATTTGACTACAACTTACTGGTGGCGCTATTTGGCGTTGAGGCGCTGACTGGAACCTCTTATGACTCCTACTACAAAGCGTTTTTTCCGCCTACATTTTCTAGAAGAGTTACCACAGTAGAAAGCTCATCTAGTAGCTTATGCGGTAGCAATTCATGCAGTAGCTCCTCATGCAGTAGCCCCTCATACAATAGTAGTTCTCGCAGTAGTAGTTCTGGCACTAGCTCCTCATGCAGTACTAGTTCTGGCTGTAACTCCTCATGCAGTAGTAGTTCTGACAGTGGCTCCTCATGCAGTAGTAGTTCTGACAGTGGCTCCTCATGCAGTAGCTCCTCATGCGGTGGTGGTTGCGGTGGTGGTTGCGGTGGTGGTTGTGGAGGAGGTTAAGAGCAATGCTTTCTCATCTCCCTAGTTTAGGCGTGGGGTTGGGTTTTCGAGAACCGTTTAAAAGCGATCTGTTTCTCAACCGTCAGCAGGTTGACTTTTTGGAAATTGTTGCTGAACACTATCTAGATGCATCTTGGCAAAAACAGCAGGAGTTAGAACTGCTTGCTGCTCTGACATTCGCTGCGGCTTCTTGGACATCACTAACAGTAGTAATTTGCTTATCTCGATAATCCCGCTTGCGACTGCTCAATTGGGCTTCAGCCCCCGCAACCGCACGCTTGGTGCTGTCAGTTTGGGCTACAACTTGGTTATTAAGAGCATGAATCTGAGCGTCGATTTGAACCAGTTGTAATTTGATTTGCCTAATACTATTTTCTAGTTGACTCTTCTTGGTTTGCAGGCGGGAGTCGTCAATAGTAGCGATCGCATCTCCTGTTTTGACAACCTGATTCTCTTTCGCAAAAATCCGCACAACTGGGCCTTCCGTAGCAGCCTGAACCAGCCGCAATTCACCCGCCGGACGCAGATTTGCCTGTGCTTGAACGGTGACTTTGTATTTAGCTACAGAGGCGACGGCAATTGCTATTGTTACAGTAACCAATGCGATCGCGCCGCCAATAGTAGTGCAATTACCAAGTGGTGGAAGAAAATCGTTTTCTTCAACTTGGGGTAGCAAGACAGAATTCGATTGACTAACCATAATAAATTGAAGTAAAGATGATTTTTGATTTTAATAGGACTTACGCAAACTCTACGATTCTTGGCGTTCTTGGCGTTCTTGGCGGTTCGATAAATTAAGCTTTTTAGCACTTTTTGCGTAAGTCCTATTTAATTAAGAATGACAAATGACGAATGACAAATGACAAATTAGTAATTATTTGGTCGAAAAGCAATCCAAAATCTCAAACAAAGAAGATGGTATTAACTAATGGCGGCGTATTTGCCATTAGCATGACCGGAAGATTTCACCAGTAAACTCGGAGTTGATAACCGAACATCGTCTAAGAAGCCCAAGTGTTCGCCAGCAATTTGGCGCAATTCATCTGGAGAACCTTGGATTTGCAAACGTCCTTTCTCTAGTAATACAATCCAATCGGCTCGCTCAATGACTTTGGGGCGGTGACTAATTAAAATTGTGGTTTTGCCTTGGCGATAGGTAAGCAGTCGATCTAGTACTTCAGCTTCACTCACCGGATCGAGAGCGCCAGTGGATTCATCTAAAATCAGTATAGGTGGGTTAGTAATTATCGCTCTGGCGATCGCTAATCTCTGCCGTTGCCCACCAGAAAGATTAGCTCCAAATTCTCCTAAGACGGTATGATACTTGTCAGGTAATTCGCTAATGAATTCATCAGCTCCTGCAATGTGGCAAGCTGTGACAATTTGTTCAAAAGTCACGTCAGGATAGCTGAAGTGGAAGTTATCAACGATTGAACGACTCCAAAAGTGCGGGTCTTGCGGTACTAACACTACCTGCTGTCGCAGACATTCAACAGATAAGTCTTGTCTGTTATAGATACCATAACGGATATTGCCTGACTGTAGAGAATATAAACCAGCAATCAATTTGGCTAGAGTACTTTTACCACAACCAGATTTACCAATTAAAGCAATAACTTTACCACCAGGGATAGTCAACGAAAAATCTTGCAACAGGTCAACTCTACCAGCATGGTGGAAGTTAACTTGAGTGCAGATAATATTTGCATCAGTGAAAATTTCTGCCCAAGGTCTTTTCTGTTCGTTTGAGTCTTCTGGGGTAGCGTCAATCACTTCTGCCATCCGTTGGATAACAATTTGGGCAGTAATAAACTCATCTGCTAACCCGATTACTGAAGCCAGAAAACCAAGAAAGTTGCCACTCATGCCGTTAAAGGCTAGTAGCTGACCTATGGATAATGTTCCATTAATTACTAGATAGCTGCCTAACCAAAGTAAGCCTATATTAGTTATAGTTGAAAGAATATTAGTGAATGTGCTGCTGTAGAGTTCCAATTTCATCGTACTCCAACCCAAGTTAGCGAGGCGACCATAATTGGTTTGATACTCTTGCCAAGCTTGCGGGGTTGCTTGGGTGGTTTTGAGTACTTGAACGCCGCGAAAGGTTTCTACCAAAAAGCCTTGGTTTTCAGTACCCAAAACAATAAGTTTACGGGTTTTCTGGCGCAAGGCGGGCAGGAAAAGCAGATTAACCAAAGTAACGATGACAAATGCGAGTATAGAAGCCAGAGTCAGTTGCCAACTCAAGAACAGCATAAAGCTCAAGGAAACTAGAGCAATAAAAAATTGGCTAGGTAAACCAAGGACAATCTGCGAAACTAACGCATTGATCGCATTAATATCGCCAATTCGGCTGACGACTTCCCCACTACGATGTCCTTCAAAGTAAGATAAAGGCAAGTGTAAAAGTTTTCGACCATAATCCAGCAGCAGTCCTAATTGTAAGCGCTGACCGAAGTGACCGATGAGGTGAGACTGTACCAAACCAATTGCACTTTTAAACAAGTTCATGGCAATTACCCCAATTGCCACGGTAGTTAATAGTTGAGTATCTCCCCGCACTAGCACATCATCAGTCAAGAGTTGCATCATCAAGGGATAAGCCAGAGACAAAAGTCCGATGACAATATTGATGGCGATCGCCTGACCCAAAACGAAGCGATAGGGCCAAACACGCTTAAGATAGCGCCCAAAGCCAGTCATTTTGTCATCCGGCTGCTCGTAAAAACGGGTATCGTCTGGCAGCAATAGCAGCATAATCCCATTGCTCCAACCCTCAACTAATTCCTTACGGCTGAGATAGCGGATACCAACGCTAGGATCGCAAATCACATATTTGTTTCCTTTTTGCCCGTATAAAACTACCCAGTGGTAACCTTTCCAATGTATAATTGCGGGCATTGGAGCTTTATCTAAACTGTCGATCAATTGAGCAGAAGCTTTGACTTGGCGGACATTAAATCCTAAAGCTTCTGCACCTCGATTCAAACCAAGCAGGGTAGTACCTCGTGACCCCGTGCCTACCGCTTCTCGTACCCGCCCCAGAGTTAAAGTGCGTCCGTAATGTTTGGCAATAGTTGCAAGGCAGGCAGCGCCGCAATCTTCTTCACTATGTTGGAGAACAACCTGGTATTTCATAAAAAATTCGGGGATTACTTGGTTAGACCGTGTGCGACTTGATTCTCATCCTGTTCGCGTACTCTTACGCTCAAATCTTGCTAGTTTATTTGTGCTATGTTCATTTAAATGAAAAAGTAGGAGCGAAAACGACCTCGCCCCTACGAACTACAAGAAAAGAGTGAGGTGCATCCCAGTTTTTATTTTGCTCTTGAGAATAACTGTCATTGCGAGGAGGAACGACGAAGCAATCTCATGGACTCGTTTTGAAGAGAAGAATTTTGCGATTGCTTCGTTCCTCTCTTCGAGACGCTACGCGAACGCAATGACATGTAAAAAAGTGGGATGCTCCCAAAAGAGTGTTACTCAGCTAAAAGCTTATGTGAGAGCATTCTTTTCTGTTTTAAGTTTTTCAGGATTCTAGTAGGGGTAGTATTCAGGTACAGGTTCTGCCGACTCCCAGTTGTTGTTAGCGTAACCTTTGAAGTTACCTTTTGTGCCTGCTTTTAGAACGTATGGTTTACCTTTGCGATATTCATCAGCGTAAACATACCAATCTTTGTCACCTGTTACCTCGTACCAAGATGCTTTATTGTTAAAGCTGCCAAAACTGTCATATTTGCCTAATATCTTGAGCTGATCTCCTGTATTAAAAGGATAGTCAGAAAGGAATAGGGCACCACCACTAACAGTAGCAGCAGCTTCGTGGTCAAGGTCTTGCACTAATTCGATGCTATAGAGGTGTTGAGTTTGGTTGTTGATGTGAGACATTATTTTTATCCTTAGTTAATTGAGAGAGGTTAATAAGTTGAGTCTGTGCAGCACTGGCGTTTTAGGTGTTCGCCTTCACTTCACTCTTTTAGAATAGATAAATTTGATTAGATGCACATCGTCAAGTTAGGAAATTGACTTTCCAATTTTGGAAAGTGAATTTCAGAAGATAACTAAAACTTCTGGCGTTGCTGATTGATATCAAGTCCGCTTAATTACTTACGATATGTCATTGCGAGTGGAACCGAGTGGAACGTCCCTTGGGCATCTCGTAGAGAAACAATTACAATGACTCTCAATACTGTTCGGTTAAGCTTAAAAAATAACTCCAATGTAGGTTGGGGAGCCAGTGCGTTGGGCGGCTCTGCCGACTTGAAGCAACTGGCGTTTGAGGAACGAAACCCAACATTGTAATGACAAGTATTTAACCGGACATGATATCAATTGCATTGACCTACAACTCAATTGCATTGACCTACAACTCAATTGCATTGACCTACAACTCAATTGCATTGACCTGCAACTCAATTGCATTGACCTGCAACTTAATTGCATTGACTTACAACTCAATTGCATTGACCTACAACTAAATTGCATCGACCTGCAAAAATTAACCGCTCTACTGGTCTGTCAAATTCATTTTGACGGTTAGAGAGACGCGATAAATCGCGGTCTCTACAGGGAATTTATCCATCAATTATTTATTGACAGACTACTACGTTATATCAAGTCCGGTTAATCACTTACGATAAGTCAAAAGCGAGTGGAACGGAGTGGAACGAACGCGAGTGCGTCTCTTAGAGTTGCAATCGCTTCCTTATTGGGATTACTTCACTCCGCTATCGCTACGTTCGTAATTGACTTGTATTCTAGCGGACTTGATATTACGCAGCAACTTTAAAAGACTTATGTGTACACGAAACGGTATTAGGAACCCGAACAGGTAGGTAAATGTAACCAAGAACTGTGAGGAGCAACAGTAGGTGCAGAGGCAGTGAGAATCACCTCACCATTAGAACCGTATATCCATCCTTGAGCTTCAATCAGTGGTGCAGATTTAGGAGGATTGTGAGGTTTGCTGCTGGTAGTAGGGTTTTCTTGTAGGGTTGAGATACTTGCGCTCTGGACAGTTGGAATCTGATAAGTCTGATAGGGTGCAATTGAGGGGTCATCTGGCATGGCTGGCAAACCTCCGTTTCCTGTGATGACAAATTTCCCTTCTGGTCGTTTACTTCGTGCAATGCAACTATTGGCAATTAATTGGGAAGTATCGATGATGTTTGTGGGCAGAGCAGTTAAGCCTTGACTAGGGTTAACATCAGGGGTGTTGAGTTGCACTACGCCATTAAACTCAGAACCACGAGCAGAACTAGCTGTAATGTCACTTAATGGCGTGGATTGTAGACGAAACTGTGTGCCAAAGATGCCAGAAGCATTGACAATTACTCGACCACCAAAGCTATCTTCAGCATTGGCGCTGATGTCACTATTTTCTTTAGGAACAGCCACTAGATTGTCGGTAGTAATCGTAATATTGCCACCAGTGGCAGTACCAGTGGCATTGGTAGTAATGTTGCTACCTCGGCGTAGGAGTAAAAAATCGCGTGCGAGCAAATTAATATTTCCCTGTCCTCCATTTGTCTCAGCATTGATTTTTGCTTTGTTGTCAAGATAGATAGAGTCAGCATCGACTCTTATGTTACCTGCCGCGCCATTTTTGCTATTGCTTGCCCGCAGTATAGCGCCATTAGTGACAGAAAGCAGACTAGTTGTGATGTTAATGTCGTCACTGCTTCCTTCGCCGCCTTGTAGCACATTGCTGAATGCCCCACTAGAGAATCCATTACTACCTATCCCATCAAAGGAAATCGTATCGCGGGCAGTAATATTCACACTACCTGCATTCCCCCGCCCAAATGTAGCAGCAACCAGTTGAGCGCCATTCGTCAAAAAAAGCGAGCCAGTTATGATGTTGATGTCGTCACTGGTTCCGACGCCGCCTGGTGCCACATTGCTGAATGCTCCACTGGGGAATCCATTGCTATCCACTCCATCAAAGGAAATCGTATCGCGGGCAGTAATATTCACACTTCCTGCATCTCCCTTTCCAAAGGTAGCAGCAACCAGTTCAGCGCCATTCGTCAAAAAAAGCGAACCCGTTGTGATGTTGATATCGCCACCGTTGCCGATGCCTTCAGGTGTCACGCTGCTGAATACATAACTCATCTTAAAGGAAATCGTATCGCGGGCAGCGATCGCCACATTGCCTGCATTTCCCCGCCCGGAGGTGCTAGCTATGACTCTAGAATCATTAGTTACCTCAAGCAAACCCGTTGTGATGTTGATGTCACCCCCGTTGCCCACGGCATTTATTAGTACCTGATTAGAAATAATGCTGCGATCTTCGAGGTTTATTGCTCCTTGTGCATTAACTTCAATATCCCCCGCTTGAGAGCCAACAGAACCCAACCCTGAATTTATTCCCGCCAGCAGGTTACTTCCTCCTGCCATCTTCAAGTTCCTTGCATTGATGCCAATATTACCACCACCGCCAGCACGGACATTCACTTCAGCGTTCCCTGTGATGGATACATCTGTTCGCAACACCGAGTTGGGAAAATTCAAACCTAGAGACGAACCATTAGCAACCAGATTGATGCTGCCCTCCCCTGCTACACCTGCCAACTCCACACGTCCCCCCAAAGCGAGCAGTTGCCCACCATTCATACTGACATTGCCGCCTGCAAGTGCTAAAGTCTGACCGGAATTCACCTGTAGACTAGCTCCTTGTACCTCCACGCTCCCAGGATTGCTGGCATATTGTAAGCCAATGGGTACATTGATAGTCAGCAAAGGTGGAGTTTGAGGCTCTACAGTACTGAACTTAATACGATCGCTAAAATTAAGACTATTAGCTGTACTTGCAATAAACGAACCGCCAATATTTAGAGAGGCATTGGAATTAAAAACAATTCCATTCGGATTGATTAAAAATAAATTTGCAGTGCCATTTGCCCGAATCAACCCATCAATATTGGATATTGAGTTACCTGTAACGCGAGTCAGGATGTTCTGAATCTGCGTCGCATTATTGAAAATTGCCTCCCCACCTGTCGGTACAGAAAACTCGCTAAAACTGTGGAACAGGTTGCTTCCCCGAACTGTTCCCCCTTCAATCGTGCAAACTGTGCATCCTGGTGCGACGCTGGAATTGACCTCAAGTGTATTATCAGGAACAATTTGGGCGTTGACGGGGTTAATTGTTACTAGAATTGCGATCGCACAGCATCCCGTTAGAGTTATCGCCCCACAACTAAATAGCAGCGATTCCCAGCTTTGATAATACCTTAATTTAGCTTTCACAAGATTTCTCGACCCCTCATAACCAGTATGCATAGTACGTCATCAGGAGCATCCCAATTTGGCAAAAATAAAAGAATCCAGATTATTCGTGATGATATCTCGCGAATAATAATTTTGTCCCTTTTTGTTCGATTTATTTTAAATTACATAAGCTGGGGACGAGTTTACCATTTAGATAGGCACAACGCAAAGAGAGAATTTGTGGTATGAAATCATACTTCCACTGCGCTCCAACTATTTGTAGTCGCTTATCGACCTGCTTCACAGCTGACTCTACCGCTCCCGAACCTACGGAGCTTAGTTGCTCCGCTTGAAAGTACATATAGTTGACTAAGCGGTGTCGATGTTTTTGTAGGTAATTCGTAAATTGTGTTACTCCTACATACTTACTTTTTCTCAGAATCAGGAGTGCAGCTTGACAACGGTATGAATTATTCATACCATAGCAGGAGACGCTTCGGAGATTGTGTATGGGAACCGTTGAAAAAATCAGTGTCGCCCTCCCTCCTGATATGGTAGCCCTTGTAAGGGAAGCTGTCGAAAGTGGTGAGTATGCAAGCACAAGTGAGGTAATTCGGGAGGCACTTCGCGCCTGGAAGTTCCGGCGGAAAGTGGAGACTCTGGAAGTCGATGAACTTCGGGAACTCCTTCGTCAAGGGGCTGAAAGTGGCCCCGGAGTTGATGCCGACCTAGTGTTTGCTCGTCTGCGCGCCAAGTACCAGACGATTGCACAATGAAGCTTGTCTTTTCCCCTAAAGCCGTAAACGACCTCGAAGAGATTGGCGACTACATCGCTCGTGACAATCCAGAGCGCGCACTTTCCTTCATCGCCGAGATCGAAGAACGATGCCGAAAGCTCCTTGTGACACCGGAAGCATTTCCGTCAAGAGACAACCTTCTTCCCGGCGCTCGGATGGTCAGCTATGGAAGATACCTCATCTTCTTTCGGCTAGTCAATGGAACCGTCCGTGTCGAGCGGATTATTCACGGGGCGCGGGACTTACGGAATCTCCTCTAGCGCTGTTTCATCACTCTCATGAGAGAATAATAGGCTATTTATAAAAGACTTGTCGGGAAATAAAAGAGAATAGACAGCAGTGGTAGGGAAGGATGATGCTGAATATTAAAGGTGCGCTGAAGCAAGATCGGCTGTTGAAGGCATTAACTGGGTTGAATCGGAAAGCATTTGATGCCCTTTTGCCCACCTTTACCACGATGTACCTTGATATTCAACAGACCAAGCTTCGTCAACGTGCCCTGGGTGGAGGACGCAAAGCCCGCTTGCTTACAGCCCAAGACAAATTATTTTTCATCCTGTTCTATTTCAAATGTTATCCGACCTTTGATGTGGGCTTCTAAAAGTTTTTTATCTTCTGGGGTCATCAAGTTTAACAAGTTGTTATATTCCTTAACTTAGTACAGCATTTCATTAACAGTGAACAGTAAACAGTAAACAGTTATCAGTTAAATCCTTGGGTCTAAGTCCCCCACCAATTGGTGTCAGGCGTTGGTGGCGGGTCTAAATCCCCCACCATACGCCTGATAACTGATAACTGATTTAATTCGTAGCGAATTAAATTTAGCAATACCCTACAATGCCAATGCATCGGGTGACAATGCCAATGCGTCCCCTTGCATTAAAAACGCTACACTTTTACGCAAAGCTGTACTTAGGTGCTGATTTTTATTCAAAAGTAAACCAGTTATGAGCCAAGAACCAAAGCAAACTTTGCAAAAATTTTTAGTTATTGACGACCATGAAGCAATTCTTCAAGGTACAATTCCAGCACTCAAAGAGAAATATCCAGAAGCAGAAGTCTTCGCTGCTCAGGATGCTCAGACTGCATATCAGCAATTTGAACGTCATCACCCAGACTTGCTAATTGTTGATTTGTGTCTGCCAGAAAAGCCTCAAGGTCAAGCTCAGATTGAAGTTGGGATGCAATTGATCAAAACTTTGATGTCAAGCTCTCTCGCCCCTAATTTAGTGGTGCTGAGTACCAATGTCAAACCGTTGGTACGTCTAAAACCGATAATTAATGCTTATGAAGGTGGCTTTGCCGCTATGGATAAGTCTTTGCCGCTCCGTGAAATGTTAAAGTTCGTTGACTTGGCATTGCGCGGCTCGATTTATTTATCTTCAGAATTGCGATCGCGCCCAGGATGTAAACTCGATGTTTAGCGATCGCACCATAAAAGCAATTATTCCCATGCGTGGTGGTTGGGGTTGTAATCGCATTTTACCTTTACTCAACTACTCGCCAATCCGCTCCCAT
>NZ_JAIVFR010000008.1 GCF_020829685.1 Nostoc sp. CHAB 5715
TTTTATCTTTATAAATACTACTACGATGCCCAACTTCTATGATAGTTATCAATAAAATTTCATCCAAAATATCATAGATAATGCGATAGTCTCCTACTCTAATTCGATAACCATTGTCTCTATTTTTTAGCTTTTTAACCCCATCTGGACGTGGTTCTGTGGCTAAATCATCAATTTTAGCGTGTATACGTTATTGAAGTTTTGGCGGTAATTTTTTAAGTTGTTTTGATGCACCTTTAGAAATTTCAACTTGATAACTCACGCCACTTCCTGACTTATTTCTTTTTTAACTTCTTCCCAACTCACAGTACCATTAATACGTATATCTTCTTTACCTTCATCATAGGCTTTTAACTCTTCCTCCTCCTCTTCTTCTTCTATTCGTTGTAACAATGCGAAAATTTCATCTAAAGTGCTGTCATAAGCCTGTTTCAGTAGTAAGTTGATGGCTTTGATAATTTCTTCTCTTTCAATTTCGGTTTTCATGTTTCAAGCCAGAAATATTGAATTTACATACATTATATATTGTAATAAGAAGGAGTCAGAAGTCAGAATTCAGAAGTCAGAATTCAGGACTCAGAATTCAGGAGTCAGAATACCCCAGCAATCAAGTCAGGGGTTTCAAACAAGGAAAAATTTTCTTTATCTCCACGATTGAAATTGGGGGCTTTAAACCACGATTCATCCACCAGTCGCACAGAATCCCAACTGAATTCTGGCTCCTGACTCCTGAATTCTTCTTCGGTAACAGTAGTCTGGAATCAAGGCATCGCTTGAGACTCAGGACAGTCCCTACTGCCTTAATCACAAAGTTAATTGACAAATTGCTTTTAAAACTTGTAGCAACTGACTTGAACGCTCTCTTTCCATTAAATTTAATTCTGGCAACAGATAATAAATAGGGGGATTTCCTTGTTCAAGATAGACAAACTGATAACTTCTACCATTCGTCGCCAATCCCCAAACTGATTTTTGATTATCTAAATTTTTATAAGAGTATGTGAGTAGCTGAGGTAAACCTGTTGATATATCAACCTGACTATTTTTAGATTCAATTAACAGTACCCAAAAATATCTTTGAGGTTTAGTATGTTTAGCGTTACTAACAGCTAAAATATCAAATCTGCCTTTAATTTTGATATCTTCATCTTCAACTTCAATCTCAGCAATATTCTCCTCCAAAACAATCTCAATAGGATAGCGATAAAAACCAGCTAATCTTAATAAAGGGGCAACTGCAAGAAACTTTACCTGACCTTCAGAAACTTTGCCTGCTGTAAGATATCTGTCAAAGTCATTTCTAATTTGCAGAAGTTCCTGCTGTTCTAGTTCCGTGAGAGGTTCCAGAGATAAGTAGTTAGAAAATGAGTCACTGTATTGTTCTTGAAAGCCAAACAGACGATGAACTTCTTCTAGGGATAAATTACGAGGATCAATAATTGTCATATATTTTTGCTTGATTAAGTAAGGTGTAACCCAATCGAAGTTATCTATATAAAACCTATGTTAACCCCTGGTTGACTGAACAACTTTGTTAAGCTGCAACAAAAAAAATTTGTCAGTTCAGGGCTATTTCGTTCTAAACATAAACCGCCCAGAACTAAAGTTCACAGGCTTTTAGCTTAAGTCCACTAAAGTGGACTAAAAACCTTTCTTAGTCGTCTTTAGACGACTTTTGTTATTAGCCTCAGAATTTATTCTGAGGCGGGCTAGATGAGAATGAAATAGCCCTGTTTGTCAGTTAATCAAATATTAATCCTCAACAAACTCCTCTTTAACTTCGTGACTTTGTGTTCTCTGCGCCTCTGTGGTTAAATAAAAAACTTTTGAACCGCACAGACGCAGAGAAGCCAGTGCGTTGGGCGGGTTCTCCGACTTGAAGCAACTGGCGCGGCGCAGAGAGAAAAAGAGATGTTAAAAGTAATTAGCCAAGCCTTCTTTTAACTTCCTCAGCCAAATCTACCAGTAGCACCTCTACTTGCTCACCTGTCTTCAAATCTTTCAGCGATGACTTTTGTGCTGCTGCTTCCTCAGAACCAATGATTACGCAAAATTGAATTCCTTGTTTATCGGCTAGCTGAAATTGTTTACCCAAGGGGCGCTTATCAAAGTTAGTGATGACATTAATTCCAGCCTGACGCAGATGTTGCGAAACTTTTAAATAAGTTGGCATTAAATCTTCTTGCATATTCACTACCATCACCTGGGCTAGTGTAGCAGCTAAGGTACTAAGAATACCAGCTTTTAACAAGCGACTAATTAAGCGAGTTAAACCAATAGAAATGCCTACACCAGGCATTTTATCACCCAAAAACACCCCAACTAATTCCTCATATCTCCCGCCAGAACAGATACTACCTAAAGCTTCATGTCCTAATAAGGTTGTTTCGTAAACTGTACCAGTATAGTAATCAAGTCCACGGGCAATGGATAAATCAATACAGAAACGATTTTCGGCAACTCCGAGATTACGCACGCCTGCAATTACCGTTTCTAATTCGGTCATTCCCAGACTTAATTGCTCGGCTTCTGACAAATTTTCTGCAAGATGCTTAAGTTTATCTAATACTTCATCAACGGAACCATCTATTTTAATAAAATCAATAATTTTTTGAGTCTGTTCTCCTGAAACTCCCTCTTTTTCTAAATCTTGTTTTACTTTATTCTCACCAATTTTTTCTAAATTATCAACAATACCAATACACGCTTTAATTTGGTTTTCGGTAATTCCTACTGACTTAAAAAAACCTGTAAGAACTTTGCGATTATTGATGCGAATCAAAAAATCACCAATATTAATTGCTTCAAATATCTCAGTGATAATTGCAGGCATCTGAGCATCATAAAGCAGGCTGAGTTCACGACGAGCAACTACATCAATATCGCACTGACGAAACTGGCGAAAACGCCCATCTTTTGCTCGTTCACCACGAAAAACTACATCCATTTGGTAGCGGGCAAAGGGAAAGGTTAACTCATTCAGGTGACGGGCAATATACGCTGCTAATGGAACTGTTTGGTCAAACTTTAAAGCTCTTGCTTCCGAACCAGTTTCGCCCGATTTATCTCTCTCGGCTTGCCGATTTGGTGGCAGGATGGGGTCAATGCCATAAATGATATTGTCGCCTTGATTCCCTTTAGCTTGCAGCACTTCTAAACGTTCTACAGCAGGTGTTTCGATGGGCGTAAATCCATAGCTTTCAAAAACTCTACGGATGATATCTAGCAAATATAATTCTAGACGCTTTTCATTAGGCAGAAATTCTGGGAAACCACTAGGAGTAGAAAAGTTTATTTTGTCACCTTTTGCCATGCGTGTACCTTACTAAGTTGAAATTTGAGACTTTATTGTCCACGCCCTGGCTTGCAATCTGCAAAACCCAACGCCTCTGTGTCGAGAAAACTTGCGATCGCCATCTCAATAACTGCTTCGATTGGATATTCAATTTCAGTAGCACGAGCAATTAGAGCGGCGCGAATTCGTTCAGGTAAGCATCCTAAAATAACTTCGGCATCATTGGGAGAAAGTTGCTCTTGGAGTTTGGCTTGCATCGCTTTACTACCCTTGGGTTGGAATTTGGACGTTGTAAGGAGGTTCGGTAGCTCTTGTTTAGATATCCTCTTTATGTTTAATCGCCCGTTGCTCATATTCTGTAATGATGCTCTGAATGTCATCTGCGGCAATATCAACTTGTTCAGATTTTGCATAAATAGTCAGCAAAATAATTCCCGTTGCTGTCTTGACATAATAAATCAGACGATAGCCACCGCTTTTACCTTTTTGAGTGTCGCTATTTCGGACTCTTAACTTGAAGACCGTATAACCAACCCCAGGTATTTTATCTCCTGGCAACTCTCCCTGTTCAAGTTGTTCGATGACGGGTTGTATATCATTCCGAATACTGCGATACTTCTTAGCAAGAGCGCGTAGATTTCGGTTGAACGTTGGCGAAACTTCAACTTGAATGAAAGGCTGATCAGTCATTTTCAAGCCCTTCCCAAAGTTGAGCCACCGGGATAGTTTGCCCAGTCATGGCTTCGTGCCAAGCTTGCCGGAAATCTGCTAAGACTTCTGCTTGAGATTGATCGTCTAGAACTTTCTCTTCTGGAATTAGAATAATAACTTCTACGCGGCTGTTTTTATCTGTTATGAGAGGATGATCTAAGGTTAGTTGTCCTTGCTCATTAATAGTTGCCATGACTTTAACTGCTTTCATTGATAATCCAAGATATTAAGTAGTAGTGGTTAGGTTCATCAGGCGCTACAGGATCTACATAAAGGCTTAGTCCGTTATAGAGTGTAACGCTATAGTAGAAACCGACCTATAGGTTTTCTTAATAGTTTGAAGGCAACTTCCTAATTATAAATATACTAAGAGATGCCAAAATTGAAGCATTGATGTGATCGCCAAACAATGGGCATCATTCACCGTGAATATTCGTGCTTGAAGCCCAACCACCGTCCCATGTATCACTGTATCGTCCTGACTAATGAACCACCAACAGCATACACGGCATCATAACCAATCCTTTCTGCCCAAATTGCTGCATCAGGCTGTTTGGCTTGCAAACGACGGCTTGTTACCAGCAAATCATCACCAATTTCATATTCACCTGTTTCAACATTTATGGAAATTAATTTGCCAATATTCTCTACTGTCTCAACTTGGGAACGGATATGTTTTTCGTAGAATTCTTTACCACGTTGGATAATTTCTTCGTCACTTAGTTTCGGATAAGACATACAGGCAAGCTTCCAAGTAAAGCATTTGATCGCCCTATTTATTATAGTGTGCAACTTATTGTTAAACGACAAGGAAACGAGCAGCGATGCCTGTCATCTCATATTCTTGGCTGTCTTTGCCATACTTCAACACCACGCCACTGACCAAGTAAACGAATAGACTTGTGTTCTGAACGAATGGACTTGTGTTCTGAACGAATAGACTTGTGTTCTGAACGAATGGACTTGTGTTCTGGACGAATGGACTTGTGTTCTGAACGAATGGACTTGTGTTCTGAACGAATAGACTTGTGTTCTGAACGAATGGACTTGTGTTCTGAACCAAAACATCAAAATTCTTCCAGATGCTTTGGTTATCGTAGACGAAACCGTGGCAGAGGCGATCGCCTCTGGTAAAACAAATATTTTGAACAGGATGAGAATGCGATCGCTTTTTGATGGCCGCAATGTAGAAACGCGATTCATCGCGTCTTCTTTAATTAACAATAAATGCCACAATAATAGAAGCCACACAGAAGTATTATGACTACAGCCCAACGATTGACGTTTGAGCAATACCTAGAGATAGATGATGGGACGGAAAACCGTTATGAACTTGTTGATGGGAGGCTAATAGAATTGCCGCCAGAGTCAGAACCAAATACGTCCCTTGCAAATTACCTGTTCCTGCTATTAGTTAGTGCTGGAATGCCTTTTCGACAAGTACAGCCTCATGTTTGCGAACTTCAAGTACCAGTCCTTGAGGCTGGCGATCCTGCAAATCGCTACCCTGATTTGGTGATTCTCCGGGAGGAACACTTAGAGCTGACCCGGAAGCGGTTGACTATTACTTTTGACGTTCTTCCACCGCACTTGGTGGTTGAAGTGGTGTCTCCAGGTCAGAGCAATCGGGATAGAGACTATGTGCGGAAGCGGAAACAATACGCAGCACGCGGTGTTCTTGAATACTGGCTGATTGATCCAGAGGAACAGGCGATCGCTATTCTACAATTGTCAGAAGGCAGTTATCGTGAAGCTGGCAGGTTTACCGGAAGTACGCAGATTAAATCTCCAGAACTGGAACGCTTGGGTATTCAGCTACAACTAACAGCTGAACAAATTTTTGATGTGGTTAAGTAGTTTGGTGCGATTCATGCTTCTCCAAAATGCCACAATAATGGCAACCGATAGAAGTCCGACTCAGCCAACCCATCACTAATATAGCAAAGTGCTGAGTGCTGAGTGCTGAGTGCTGAGTATAAATCCAGTTGTTTCAAGGCTTTGAGCAATCAACACTGTCCTAACCTATGTGACTACGGCTATATCTCGTGCTTCCTGCTCTAAACGTGACTGAGAATGCGATGCCAACTCTTGGAGACGCTTTGCGTAGCTTGCTTCTCCAAAGGAGTACGGCGGCAAGCTACGCCATTGGTTACGCTAATGAGTTGCATAGTGATGATGGCATTGGTCACTCCCCATTCTCAAACCACCAAGGGTCATTAGTAGCGTTAGTTTTAATCAAAATAGCTTTTTTTCGGATGAACCGTTTCAGCGCGGCTGCACCCATGCCTGACCCTCCCATACCGGAGAATTTGAAGGCGTTTTTCTCTCCCTCGTGCATGATGGCGGTGAGTGCAGCATCGTTGATACTAATAGCACCTGCATCTATCTGCTGGGCAACTTCTAAGGCTTCGGCTTCCGAGGCAAAGACAGCAGCACTCAATCCATAAATTGAGTCATTCGCTAAAGACACTGCTTCTTCTACTTTGGAAAAAGGCATTATTGGCATAATGGGGCCGAAAGTTTCTTCGGTCATCACTTTCATGGAATGGTTAACCTGGGTGAGAACTGTCGGACGACACCACCAACCCCCACCTAAGTCTTCAATTACACCGCCGCAGTGAATTACTGCTCCCTTTTCCAGTGCATCTAAAAGATGGTCGCTAATAATTGCTGCTTGTTTTTCGGCGATGATGGGGCCAATTTCTCCACTTTCAACTGTGGGGTAGGCTAATTGAAGGCGATAAGCTTTGGCTACTAATTGATGGTAAAACTTTTCAAATATGGATTCAGCAACGTAAATTCGCTCAATTGATAAACACGACTGTCCGGTGTTGACAACGGAACCCCACAAGATTGCTGAGGTTGCTAATTCTAAATTGGCTGATTCTAAAACGATCGCAGGGTCTTTTCCTCCTAATTGCAAAAAAGCTGGAATAAACCGTTTAGCAGCCGCTTCTGCTACTTTTCGCCCCGTCGCTACACTGCCTGTAAAGCATACCAAATCTACATTGTCAATCAAAGCAGATCCAGTTTCGCCTGCTCCTTCAACAAAAGTTAAAACATCGCGTAATTCGGGAACGGCGCTGAGTGCTGTTTTCAGTGGTGCTACGAAGCGGGGAGCAATTTCACTGGGTTTAACAATCACAGCACAACCCGCCAGTAATGCCGGAATGGTATCAATGGTTGACAGCAACAGTGGAAAATTCCACGGGCTAATTACCCCAACTAGGGGATAAGGAACGGATGTTTGTTGCAAAGCGATAAATGGAATTGCTGTATTTTTTGCAGAGTCTTGCAGCAATTCCGGCGCTAACTTACACCAGCGATCAATGCTAGAGAGGAAGGAGTCTATTTCTAATACTGAGGTCGATAATCTTCCTGTATCATTTACCAAAGCCTCCGTCAAGCGATCGCGCCCTGATAATATCGCTTCCTTCCACTGCTGTAAGGCTTCAATTCTCCCTTCTAAACCCAGTTGCTGCCAGCGAACTTGTGCCCTGCGGGTGCGCTTACATTGCTGTGCCAGCAGCCTTGGGGGCGGCGGGATAATTACGTAGTCAAATTTGCCAGTTCGAGGATTGCGGACTTCTATTGGTTTTGTCATTTGTCATTTGTCATTGGTCATTGATTATTTATTCTTTATCGTAAGTTCAAGGGTTTAAGACCCCAACCATTATATGTAGCACCAGTTTCAGTCGGGGTTTAAATCCCCGTTTAAAATGTCTAATACCAATTCTGTATGAAGATGCACAGAATATTAAACGAACCGCCCTTCGGGTTCACCAGTCGCTTACGGTGGGAAACCCGCCTACAGCGCTGGTTCACCAAGTACGCCAAGAGCGCCAAGAATAGAGAGTTACTCATTTAGTGCAGCTTCACATTAAATTGGTATAAAATGTTTGAATTTTGAATTGTTAATGTTTGCTTCTCTTGTCTTTGGATAAACTTAATTTAAATGAAGAACTCCAGGTAGAAGAGAGAATGTCAAATTTTCCTGATCGCACAGAGTCAAACACTGATAAAGTTTTACTCATCGGAGTTACTGGCGGCACAGGTGGAAATGTCGTTAAGGGATTTCTCGAGCAGGGAGTTACAAAGATGCGAGTCATTACTAGAGAAATTGACCTTAATCGTCCAACTCTTGCAAAACTCAACGATGCCGGAGTTGAACTAGTAAAAGCCAACCTCGACGATGAAACCTCCCTCATAGCAGCCTTTACAGGAATTTCGGCTGTTTACTGTCACGCTACTTCTGCGGACTCCGCTAAAATTGACCCGCTAGAGGTGGAGAGAGCAAGGCGAGTTGCACAAGTTGCCAAACAAGCTGACATTAAGCACTTTGTCTACAATGGAGCAGGTGGGGCAGACAGGAATTCCGGAATCCCCCGCATTGAGCAAAAGTACCAAGTGGAGCAAATTCTCAAAGAAGCTGGCTTACCGACTACCATGTTGCGAGCTTGCTTGTTTATGGAGGAGTTTTGGAAGAAGTACACGCGACCTTCCATTCTCAAAGGTAGTTTCCCATTTTCCATTCAGCAAGACAAGCCCCTTCATCTAATTACAACCAAGGACATGGGCCGCGTTGCTGCTTACGTAATTAAACATCCCACCAAGTATATTGGTCAAGAAATTGAGCTAGCTGGCGATGTGCTGACTCCTCTTCAGATGGCAGAGGCATTCTCCCAAGCGCAGGGGATGAAAGTTGTCTACAAAGAGACACCCGCCTGGATTTTCTTACTCTTGCTGCAAAAGGAACTGTTCGATTTGATTCAGTGGTATCGCAAGGAAGGTTATCAAGCCGATGTCTGGCGTTTACGAGAAGAGGAGTTTCCTGGACTTCTGACCACATTTAGGGAATTTCTGGCAGAAACTAACTGGGCAAATGCAAAACTCACCTACGAGAGTCTGTGATCGGATTAGCACACTGTGGCAATTTGCCTAGCTTTAACGGCGTTGCAGAATCAGTGGGATGAATTGAGGCAAGCTCTTGAGGCAGGGGGAGCAGGGGGAGCAGGGGAAGAATAACTATTAATTATTGACCAATACTTCGGCTTACCTCGGCTTACTTCGACTAGCGAGCGTACAAGTCGCTCGGCACAAGTCGCGGTTCCTGAGCGTAGTCGTTGGCGCAGCCTCTCGTAGAGAAGAGCAGTACAAGTGACCAATGACCAATGACCAATGACTAATGACTAATTCGATCGCCGCCCCAGAGCGATCGTACAAGTTTATCTGTCAGTTTAGATCCAAACATCTGTGCGGCAAATTTATTACCTGGATCACGTTCAGCACTGGTACGGCGCAGCGCCAAATCACGAGCCGCTAAAGCTTTCCGTGCATCTTCTGGCACAGGTTCAGCTGCATCTACCCAAGTTAACCAGCGATCGAGGGTTTCGTATGCAAGCGTGCGAGTCAGTTCAAGGATTTCAAAAGTAGGTGCGCCTGTGTAACACAAGCTAACAGGCGATTGAAATAGGCGAAGATACACACTTTTGCTGGTAAATACCTTTAGGCGCGAATCGTCCTGTAACTTCAAGAATGTTTGGTTAACTGGCTCATAGTAGCGATCGAGATATGCCAAATCGGTTAAAAGTTGAGTCCGGGGAATGTAATCTATATAAAAGAAAATATTTGCATTTGGAAGTGTGCCAAACTCAAAGGCTAAATGAGGAACCTGGATATGCGACTTCAGCCAAGTGGTGAGACGCATGGTGCTAAAGTTTGATTTTTCGGGGTTTCCTAGCCATGAATGAACTAGCCAGTCAATTTCTTTCCCCGAAAAAGTGGTAAGCGAACCCTTCATATTACCATCGAGACTGCTATATTCCTGTAAATCTTCTACAGAAGGGTCTGGATGTAATTGAAAACGAGCCTCTAGTTTTTGGTGGAGTTCCTTTGTAATTCCCCACAACTGCTCAAATACAGCTTTATTGTCTAAATCTGTTGGTTGCTTAGTCATAGTTTGAGTTTGCGGCTTTTTTATAGACTTTATGTTTAGTTTGACACTTTCTGGTATCTAGCTTGTTGCCCATATCAAGCAACGCATTCATCGAATTCAGAACTGTGGGAAACAGCGCATCAACTAAACCATGATAAAGCTATTGCCGCAACATTTTTAAGTAGACGGGCACAATAAAATATAATCCTGTTACTTTGAGTAGAACGTAGACACCGAAGCTGGCTTTCGGTAGGGTAGTGAAACAAAGCAGTCACAGGGTTTTGAGATTACTTTGCAACTGTACAAAACGCTTTGCGAGCGATCGCAACGACACCTTATCAGTCGATAATTCCTCATTTAGATGCCTTTGCCCTTACTATAAATTCAGTAATAATACTGTAACTTCATCCAAAATAGTTTTTCTTATACTTAATTATAAAAATAAAAATAATTTTCTCAGTAAATATAGACAAATCAGAATAAAAACAAATACTAATAAGTTAGTTCTTTTGTTATAAATATACCTATGGCTTTTGATTTAGATGAAACTTTTCAACTAGACATAGCTCAAATGAATTTAAAAAAAGTACATTCGGTAATATTTAGTTTATGTAAACCAAAAATTCCTTTCGTAATTTGGTTACTAGAGAACCCTAATAGCCTATTGGCGTTACCTGGAAAAATTAGTCTGCGCCATCATGATTATATTCACATCCTTTTAGGTAGAGGTATTTCTCCTCAAGATGAGGCTTTTGTCATTGGATTCACAATGGGTAATGACTTAAAGACTAATAAGCTACATTTATTCATTTATAAACTTTTTGCTAGATTTATATATCCATATCCTTATAATTTTTCAACATTAAATTTAAGAACTTTTGACTTAGGCTTTATGTATGGTAGAAAGATTAAAATCAAACAAATAAATAAAATTAACTTTGAAATTTATCAAGACGAAACTATAGGGTATTTAAGAAACATTTTCGGGATTAATCTTGATGAGATAAAACTTATCAAGAAGGATTAATCTTAATTAATACTTAACTAGCATCTATCTAAACAATATTATCAAAATGCACTTCCACAATAAACTGAGATTCGTTCCCTCTCAAATCGTAACTATAACTTTACTACTGACATTAGTTTTGTTTATTCCTCAAATCTGCCTCAATTGGCAAGCATATTACAACTTTAATAGTATTACTAAAAATGAATTTAAACTCCAAATGCTAAGTGATGAAATTACTTATCTTGATGAAGTATTAACGATGTCAGCACGCATGAATGCTGCTACAGGAAAAATTATTTGGGAAGAACGGTATCGCCAATTTGAACCTAAACTTGATCTAGCTATTAAAAAATCTATTCAACTAGCTCCTAAAGTATATGAAAATGAGGATGCTAAAAAAGTTGATGCAGCTAATCAGCGCTTAGTTGCAATGGAATATCAATCTTTTGAACTAGTTAAAAAAAATCAGAAAGAGATAGCACAAATACTACTTTCTAACCGCGAGTATGAAACTCAAAAACAAATTTATGCTGATGGTGTTGCAAAAAGAAAGCGTAATATATCACTTCAGTTACAGCAGAAAGTTGATAATTATTACAAAAGAATGCTTTGGGCAATTTTAGAATCTATTATAAGTTTAGCAATGCTGATTCCGGCATGGCTTTTAGTATTGCATTTATTACAGCAATACTTAAAAGCTAAAAAAATTGCTCAAGCCGCCTTAGAAGAAACGAATTATAGGTTAGAAATGCAAGTTGCAGAGAGAACGGCAAAGCTAAAACACAAAAATAATCAATTACAACAGACACTGCAAGAATTACAACACGCTCAAGTACAACTTATTCAAACTGAAAAAATGTCCTCATTAGGTCAGCTAGTTGCTGGTGTTGCTCATGAAATTAATAATCCAGTTAATTTCATTTATGGTAACCTGATGCATGTTAGAGAATATAGTCAGGACTTACTAAGTTTAATTAAGCTGTATCAGCAACAAAAATTTAATTACAATTCAGAACTAAATAGTTTTATTGATGAGATAGATTTAGAGTTTATTATTGATGATCTGCCGAAAATATTATCCTCGATGGCAGTTGGTACTGACCGCATTCGTGAGATTGTGCTAACTTTGCGGAACTTCTCGCGTCTTGATGAAGCAGAAATGAAACCTGTTGATATTCATGAAGGAATAAATAGCACGCTATTAATTTTACAGTATCGTCTTAAAGGAAAGCATAAACAGCAGGAAATTGCAATAATCAAAGATTATGGTGATTTGCCTCTTGTTGAATGTTATGCAGGAGGACTGAATCAGGTATTTATGAATATTTTAAGTAACGCTATTGATGCTTTATATGAATGGGAAGAAGAATGTT
Source organism: Nostoc sp. CHAB 5715 (assembly GCF_020829685.1). GTDB lineage: Bacteria > Cyanobacteriota > Cyanobacteriia > Cyanobacteriales > Nostocaceae > Nostoc. Next base: position 12,324 of record NZ_JAIVFR010000008.1, read on the forward strand.
TAAAAGGAGAGGCTAAAAAACACCTTGCCTCTATTACTGTCCATACTCAAGTTAAAAATGAAGACTGCGTGATGATTAGTATTAAAGATAATGGGCCAGGAATACCAGAGGAAGTTAAGAATAAATTGTTTGATCCTTTCTTTACTACTAAACCTATAGGTAAAGGCACTGGCTTAGGATTATCTATTAGTTATCAGATTATAGTAGATAAGCACAAGGGAAAAATCAAGTGTATTTCTGCACCTGGTAAGGGTACAGAGTTTTTGATTGAGATTCCGATCAAGCAGACGCGGTAAGCAAATATATGCACTGTGCAGCTTAAGCTATTAGTCGAGCCTTGACGGAAGTTAACCAAATTTTACCTAACGTTTTATTTACCAAAGCTGATGGAAGTACGAACTATCCCCCATCTGCTGATACTTTGGCGGTAAATTGGTGGAAAACCGCAACTTTAAGCGATCGACCTTATTTAGTTCCAGGCGAGAGCATTGCTGCTAAAGTCAGTGGCGATTATCGCCAAATGGCAACTGACGATTTACTCGAAGATGTCAAGCTTTGTCAACAAATCGTTGAGAACAATGGTTTAGAAATGCTGGTTTTAGATCAAACTCGTCCCGATATTGGACTTCACGTTGCCAAGGTAATCGTTCCGGGAATGCGCCATATGTGGAAAAGGTTAGCACCCGGACGGCTTTACGAGGTTCCGGTGAAAATGGATTGGTTGCAAGAACCACGAAAAGAAGAGCGACTCAATTCTTTTCCGATGTGGATGTGAGGTTCTCCCTACTGAATGATGTTATTTTTCATGAGTTTTTCTATGAGTTCTGGGATGAGTTTTATGAGTTCACAGACTAAGAGAAAAACTAATATCAAAGAAAGAGAAAAGGAGATCAACATGGCTACATTTAAAGCTGGTGGTGACTATCAGTTTACATTTATAAATCACTCAAACAGACCAATACGATATGAGATCGGACCAGCTACAGGCGGTCAATACAACAGAATAAACGGAGACGTCAACCCAGGACAGCGAGTTGATTCAGAAAGTTTTGGCGTGGCAGCAACTTTAGAACAAGGCAATGTTCGTGTAATCACAATTGCCGACGCCCCTACTCCCGGCTTCCGATTTTGGTCAGGAGGTGTCATTGTCACAGACCAATATATAAATGTACTTGCAGGAGAGGGATATACAGTCACAAAAGATTCTTCTGAAATTAGTGAAGTAACTGGGAATGGTTTCAGAGTAACTGTAGATGGAGGAGGAGAAAACAATCCTCGTGTTGGGGATATCTATATTCAAGTATATAATGCTTGATGTGTTTGTATGCGTTCAGGGAGGTTACGAGCAGTCACTTCAAATCCTAGCTTTATCTAGGTTTTAATCCCAGATTAGCGCTCGAAAATCTCTGTTTACTTTGGTCTGACCTAAAAGGAACTCTGAAAATAATGAGGTAGCCGTCAACATAAACAACCAGGGAACAACACAATCTCTCAACACACGGCTGCCTTATTATTTGGGTTCACCTTTGTTTGTAAGTGTTGATCTTTTCTAGTAAAGGACTTGTAAAAGACGTACATCTTATTAAATGCAAAGGATTTGAGTCATTTTAGATGAAGTACACCCCTCCCTAACTCTCCTCGCCCACTAATTCCTGGAGGCGGTTTCGATTCCGTATTTCTCTCTTAAAAGTGCATAAGTTGATTTTGCTTGCTTTGCTTGCACTTAATTAAAGAAAGAAAACAAACAAGTCTGATTTACATAATCAGATTTTTGTCAATGTGTAAGTCCAATCAATAATGAGAAAAGGAGATCAACATGGCTACATTTCGCAACGCAACAGGACCGGACGAAATCCGTTTTAACCATCAGTTTACATTTATAAATCACTCAAACAGTATAATAAAATATGACCTCGGACCAGCGACTGGCGGACAACGCCCCGAAATAAACGGAGAAGTCAACCCAGGACAGCAAGTTGTCTCAGATTATATTAATTTTGGAGGACCTTTAGAACAAGGCAATGTTCCTGTAATCACAATTCCCAACGCCCCTACTCCCGGCTTCCGATTTTGGTCAGGTTCCGATGGACAATACATAAATGTACTTGCAGGAGAGGGATATACAGTCACAAGAGATACTTCTGAAATTAGTGAAGTAACTGGCAATGGTTTCAGAGTAACTGTAGACGGAGGAGGAGTAAACAATCCTAAAGTTTCAGATATCCATATTCAAGTATATAATGCTTGATGTATAGCATTCCAATCCTGCGATTGCTCTGAAGAACGGAAATGCATACAATTCACAGAATGTTAGTGCGATCGCCCGAGCTTGTAAGTTGGGTTGAGGTACAAAACCCAATAAACCATCATCTTGGCGGAGGATTGTAGAAAAATCAAATTGTAACTTTATGTTGGGTTTCGTGATCGCGAAACCCAACCACCAGAAAATAGCGAACGCTAATTTTGTTGAGATTATCTTAAAAGGAATGCGATCGCTCGTGTAGGAAGGATAATGAGCGTGCGATGTCTGTGATTCTGTAAGTAAGAATCAATGATGGGTTTGAGGATGATACCGAAGGGCGATCGCACACAAGATAGGCGATCACCTCATTCAAATAATTCTCAATTGACATAGGCAAACTTTGAGCGATCGCACCGGAATACTTCATTCTATAGATGAGAAATCAGTGATGGGCTTGAGGGTAACAGCAAGGCGCGATCATAGAAAATCCTCGACGCATAGGTTTAATACTAGCTAATTCCACCTGAAAACTTACCTTGTCGCTCATTTTCCCGCTTCTTGCTTCCAAAATCCACTTACCAGGACGCAAATTCCAAAATAAAGAATTAGCTGAGTTTGTATCTAGTTTTTTCCCATTTAGCCACCATTCAACAGGCGCAGATTTATTTCCCGCTAGCTTAAATTCAAGTTTTTGTTTCGCTTCTTCACCTGGATAAAATAAAAATAAATCGCCATGATGCGGAGATAAAATTCTCAAATTGGTAGAAACAAGACTCGATTGCTGTTGTTTTGCCAACCACTCATCATATTCTGGTGGTAAATTGAATTGATTGTCACCTTCGTAGGCAATTTTATCTTTTGGATAGAAATATTCCTGCACCACTGATGTACAATCTGGTGTTGGCCGTAACCCCGAAATCGCATTTTTCGGCGGATGTTCGGGCTGCGATCGCATCACTAATATACCCTTCTTGTACCATACGATTGAGGACGTATTTTTGTCGCTGCTTCAGCCGTTCCCAATGTTGATAAGGGTTAAAGTATGTGGGATTATTAGGAATAGCAGCCAACAAACTAGCTTGAGCAAGATTCAATTCACTAGCTGGGATGGAAAAATAAGTCTGCGCTGCTGCTTCTACACCATATATATTTCCTCCCATTGGCAGGCGATTGATATATGCACAGAGAATTTCATCTTTATTCATCCCTGCTGCTAACCGCCAAGATAGCCAAATCTCACTTAGTTTACCAGAGAAACTGCGCGGCACTGGATCTAACATCCGCGCTAACTGCATAGTAATTGTGGAAGCACCGGAAACAATTCGTTTCGCGTGGATAGCTTCTTTGCTGGCGCGGATAATAGCTTTCATATCCAACGCCCCGTGATGGTAAAAGCTGCCATCTTCGGCGGCTAAAATAGCATGGGTAAACTGGGGCGAAACCTGATTTAGTGGTACTACTGATGTATGTTCTTGGTCACGGGTGAGTAATGTTCCTAATGTAAACCATTGCGATCGCTAAATTGCATTGCCAACTGATTTTGGGCAATGTCTGCGGTATGAATAGGTGCAAAATAAGGTAGCAAGCGTACCAGTAGGCAGATTAGCAGCACAGCTAAGATAATCTTACTACTGTGCTTAATTTTGAGTAGCGATCGCGGTATTGAGCCGAGATATGTGTAAAAACCTGCAAGATGGTCTGAAAAGCCTTGCTGTATATAAGTTTGAGCGTTTTCGAGGCGAAGGTAGGATTTTGCCTGAACATACTTGCAGTGTGAGGGTCAATAATTGCTTTTCGCCTACCCAAGAGTTTTATAAATACTATTTGGTTGGAGTGATATCATGTCCGCTTAATCACTTACAATATGTCATTGCGAGTGGAACGGAGTGGAACGAAGCAATTCCCTTGGACTCTGCGATTACTTCACTCCGCTATCGCTGCGTACCCTTCTCTACGAGAGGCTGCGCCAACGGGAACGCTAAGAGCGAACGTAATTGACTTGTATTTAGCCGGACATGATATGACTCGATTAGGCTACAAAGCTTTCTGTAAAAGACTTTCAGTCAATTCAGGTCCTCAGGTGATCAAAGTCCTTGCTGTAAAACCTGTAAATAAAGTTAATAAATACTCCGGTTTTTGTAGCTATAGATACCCAAGATTTATAAAAAAGTGCCAATTATACTTCAAAATGGCTAAAACCTATATATAGCAATAGTTTTCAGGCTATCTTGCTCCTGGTGACAGCTTCGCTATATTTACCCCAAATGGGAACAGATGCCGAAGAAGCTGCTGCCATTGATGGTCTTGATGGTGCTGAATGGATGGGTCGTGGACTCAAAGTTAACAAAGCCAAGCCCAAGGAAGACAGAGGTTCTTCTGGTGGCGGACGGGGCGGATATGCTGGCGGCGGTGGACGTAACCGCTACTAAGTTTTGGTGGATGGGACAGGGTGATTGACAGTTTTTTATCTACTGTTTTCTGGAATTCGCAATCTAGCCGTGGTAGTTATCTTCAGAAAAGCCACTTATATACTAAGAACGGTTCAAATTTAGACTTTTCAAACTGCTATTAGTATTTAACAGTTAACTTTTGGCTAATTGCTAATAGCTAACCGCTCGGAGTATATAAACAAGTCAAAAAATATAAAGGACATTAAAATGCCAAGTTTTCTGAGTATTCTTGAAGGTCTATCCAAAGCCAATAAGGTTTTTACGATCGTAAATGGGGCTTTTGACGCATCTATGACAGGTGTCCAAATTGCACAGGCAGTTGATCCAAACAGCGTATGTGTGGCATGGAATGTCGGGAGTCTGACAGAAACAGCATTCGCAGAAGGGAAGAAATACGACATACTAATAGACAGACTTAGCAATATAAGTGCTGATATGGAAAATATCAGACAGGCAATATACAATTTGCAGGATATAGCCAAAAGTCTAGAGGACAGATGGATAAACGTAAACGAGATATGGCAGAAACTAGATGAAGAGAATCGGAAGTTATCCCTGAAAGTTCCTTCTGCTCAAAAATGGCTTACGGATCTTCAGTCAAAAGGAATCAGTAGTGAGGATCAAATAAAAGAACTTGCTAAAGCGTTAAAGATAAGCGCGACTGATGTTGCTATTCCTAGCACGCTTTTGGGTATCACAATTATCAGTATGGTTGGGGAAGCAGTATACAACAAATACTATAGAACAAGAGATCCACTAGCCAACCTAGAACTACTTTCTAATTCTCTAGACCCCAAATGGCGACTAAAGGAAGCGGGAAAAGCAGCCGTTACAACGATCTTTAATCTTGGTTCTTTCGCCATGAATATTTATCTTGTGGTTAAACTAACCGAACAATGTAAGGCTCAAGCTGATAAATTGAATGAAATGATTAGCACTTACAACAGCAATACACCCACCCTAGATGCATTGATTCATGGCTGCAAAAATGATCAAACAAAGCTCAAAGCTGTAGAAGATTACCTTAAGAAGTCATCTCCTGACCTATCATTTAACGATCAAGATTCTCAACAACTCTTAAATGATGGTCTAGAAGTCGCTTTAAGTAACTACAACATAAACGTAAAGGGATGGCTAACAGATCTTGATCAGGTTTACCAGACAATCCAAAAAGCAATTACTGCCGCAGCGAACCAAAACATTCCAGGAATTAGTCAGGATTTAGCTACAACCATTACTTCTCGCTATAACGACTTTAAGAGCCAAGAGGCAATTTTAAACGAAACGGATACGAAGAAAAAGACTGCTAATGAGCGATTATTAGCTTCTAGGGAAGTCGTGAAAATAATAAGTGAAACCATCTCTTCGGCAACGAATCATATTGTTGAACAGTACAAAGTTGCACTTGTCGATACTAAAGTACAAACGTTCCTAATCAATAAAGCAGGGCAAATTGCAAACAAGCCATCTAGGTTAGAAGAATTTAATGCCGATAAAGAAGCTTATGTGAAAGACGAAGGCTTCCTAAGTGACTTAAATCAAGTTTTTCCAGAACGAACCCTTTTTAAAGATTCTGACGAAAATAAAAATATCAGCGATATCGCCAATTATTTGGATAAGGCTATTCAAGATATCCTGCATCCGAAGACGAAAGATATCCTGCATCCGAAGACGAAAAATATTACTTACAATTTTCTTGTAAATGTGATTTCTGGTTCGTTAAAAGGTAAACAATTTAGTGGGTTCTTCAGCTATGATCCTTCATTGCTTAAAGGTAAGGGACAGGAGACAATCACGGTTCTGGAAGCAGAATTTAATTACTTGAGTAAATACACTCACAAAGATGGAATCCCTAGTATTTCATTCACTGATGGAAATTTTGAGAGATTTACTTGGGTTAATGGTAAAACTACTGAGCGATTTGGCTTTAATGATGGCTTTGGACGAACACAATTTGGTCGCACTGAAGAAGCTTTTATCCGAAACGGGAAAGACTATTTTGGCTATCTTGATAAAAACACTTATGTTGACGGTGCTGGAACAATAACATATGCGTCCAGATAACTGTATGAAAAGCTTTCTGCCGAATTAGGGTACATAGCAAATCCTGTTCCAGCTATCCAAGTAGATAGAGCAGTCTGATAGCTAATCTATCCACTTGGATTTACCATTAGCACATATAAAACATTGATTTGGCAGGATTTCGGAATTATTTGTATTTGAGACTATACGCACATTAAAGAGAAAAACAATGAGCTTTTGGAATGATTTCGCCGAAGGATTTACTAGAACGATAAAGGATATTGGAACATCTGTAACTAGGATTGTTACCGATACAGCTATTGACCTAGGCAACGTGGTTACTGGTTTTCAGTTCCAGGACAAAATGGATGAAGCAAAGCAAACCCTTAAAGATGCTGGTTTGCTAAGTGCTGCCGATGCCATTGAGAAAAACTACTATAGTTTTTTACCTGCTATGAAAGAGCAAGTAAAAAACGAGCATGATGAACTTACACGCCTTTATCCAATCGCTCAGAATGCGGAACGTACTCGCAACGATGCAGATAGAAAGCTGGGAAAAATGTTAGACGATATCAAAATTCTAGCCCAAAGTAGTTTAGAAGCAGAAAATCTATTTGCTCAAGCAAATCAGATACCCTACTGGCAGGAATGGGCTAAACTATCCCATGTTCCAGTTGACACCTTAAAAAATCTTAAGAATTCTTGCGCTAAATGGGATGCTATCTGCCAAAAAATTCTTATTTCCCGAGGTGTTGCCAACGTGGGTGATGGCGTGGCAGCGACGACATCAATTATTATCTCCCGAATTGGTAAAGCCTCTGCGGTCGTAGTAAAAGATGCAGAATTATTGGAAACAGGTGAGATATCAGCAGAAACAGCAGAAGCTCTTGAGGGAGTGGAGGTTATTGGTGAGACTGCGGAAATAGCGGGTACAGTAGGTCGGTTAGCAAAGATTGGAGAGCTTGCTGGAGATGCCTCAGCCATTCTCGCAGTCGCTTTTATTGGTCTTGATATTGGTCTGTCTGTGGCGCAACTCGAAGATCAAGAGGCAACCCTAAAGAAGAATATCAACGATCTCACGAATGGGATTGCTCTTGCCAATAAGGATATTACTGATATGGCGCAGGAAACAAACCAAATCCACACTCAGATCCAAGAATTGCTAAGGAGCGTCACACCGCCAGTAGAAGAAAACAACTGGAATAATTGGGTCAAGCAACAGCAAGACATAATTACAAACGATTTGACAAAACTGACATCAGCTAAAGGCATCTATGAACGAGCATTCAAGATGGCAAAAGCTCACCCAGATCGCCCTTACGATGAACGTATCGAAGATGTTCAAAGTATCGATGACTCAATTACTGAAGACCAGGCTAAACAGATTATCTCTGCCGCAGATGGAACTGCACCGATTGAGGAAAATATTACTTATAATTTTCTTGTAAATGTGATTTCTGGTTCGTTAAAAGGCAGACAATTTAGTGGGTTCTTCAGCTATGATCCCTCATTGCTTAAAAGGAAGGGACAAGAGACAATCACGGTTTTGGAAGCAGAATTTAATTACTTGAGCAAATACACTCACAAGGATGGAATCCCTAGTATTTCATTCACTGATGGAAATTTTGAGAGATTTATTTGGGTTAATGGTAAAACTACTGAGCGATTTGGCTTTAATGATGGCTTTGGGCGAACACAATTTGGTCGCACTGAAGAAGCTTTTATCCGAAACGGGAAAGACTATTTTGGCTATCTTGATGAAAACACTTATGTTGACGGTGCTGGAACGATAACATATACGCTTGTATATTGAAGGAGTGTAGTAGACCGAATGTACGCTGGTTCTTTGAAACCGACCTTAGCAGTGGTCACTACACTCTCAAAAGTGAACTCGAACAGTTGCCTGGGGCAAGAAAAGCCCGCATCACGCAAGCCCGAGTAACCTTTGGATGTTATCCAAAGCCGGAGGTAGTTGGTATTGAGCCGAGATATGAGTAAAAACCTGCAAGATGGTCTGAAAAGCCCTGCTGTATATAAGTTTTAGCGTTTTTGAGGCGAAGGTAGGATTTTGCCTGAACATACTTGCAGTCTGAGGGTCAATATTTGCTTTTCGCCTACCCAAGAGTTTAATAAATACTCTGTGGTAGGAGGGAGCATCCCAATTTTGCAAAAAGAGGGGAAAAAGCCAAGATTATTCGCGAGGGTTCATCGCGAATAAAAGCCGACTGTACATCGCTACCGGAATTCGAGAGAATTAATAATGTTCAACAAGCAGATCAAGTCCAATGACCCCGGAAGATAAAGAACTTTTAGATACCCACGTAAAAGCGATCGCGAAGATTCTGTATAAAAACACGCCTTCTGAAAAAATAGAAACCCAAGATGTAGCTAAACCCAAAGGTTGGGGTTATGGCGGTGGATGCAAGTTTTCAAACTACCACAGCTGCATT
>NZ_JAIVFR010000900.1 GCF_020829685.1 Nostoc sp. CHAB 5715
GTCTAAGTTTTAACAAATCCTAATTATATCGTTTTTTAAATGTTTATGTCAATTGTTATTTGTCAATTGTCCTTTGTCATTTGTCATTTGTTTAAAACTAATGACCAATGACCAATGACTAATGACTAATGACTAAATAAATATGTACCTGACACAAAATTCAGTGCAGCAACTGCCCACTTTCCGATTGAAATTACCATTTGCAAGGGAAATTTTGGGCAGTTATCACACTCGGCAACCATTACCAGGATGCCCAAGAATGCCTGTGTCTCTGCAATTACGGCAATATCAGCGCCAAGCGATCGCTAGCTGGTTTACCAACAATGGCAGAGGGACGCTGAAAATGGCTACTGGTAGTGGTAAAACTATTACTGCACTAGCGATCGCTTGTGAACTCTACCAACAAATTAATTTACAAGTTCTGTTGGTAGTGTGTCCCTATCGTCATCTCGTCACCCAATGGGCGCGAGAATGTGAAAAATTTAATTTGCAGCCCATTTTAGCCTTTGAGAATTTACACACCTGGCAAAGTCAACTTTCTACCCAAATTTATAATCTGCGTTCTGGTTCTCAACGGTTTGTCACGGTGATAACTACAAACTCCACTTTAATTGGAGATGGTTTTCAGTCTCAACTCAAATATTTTCCCGCCAAAACTTTAATTATTGGGGATGAGGCGCATAATTTAGGCGCACCCAAGTTAGAAGAAAGTTTACCACGTAGTGTTGGGTTGAGACTAGCTTTATCTGCCACACCGGAAAGGTATTTTGATGATTTTGGTACACAATCTTTATTTGACTATTTTGGCCCAGTTCTCCAGCCAGAGTTCACTTTGAAGGATGCGATCGCTCAAGGTGCTTTGGTGCATTATCTGTATTATCCGGTGCTGGTAGAGTTAACTGAAGCAGAAAGTATTGCCTATTTAAAGTTAACTAAAAGAATTGGGCGATCGCTTCTTTATCGAGATCGAGAAAATGGCGAAGCGGGGTTTGAAGATAATGAAGATTTAAAGCCGTTGTTGATGCAAAGAGCTAGGTTAATTGGTGCGGCGGAAAATAAATTAAATACTTTGCGAGATTTAATGATGACTCGCCGCGAAACTACTCACACTCTTTTTTATTGTAGCGATGGTTCCCAAGAGGCGGGACAACGTTCATCGCTACGCCAACTTAAAGCTGTTGCTAAAATTCTGGGTGTGGATTTAGGGTACAAGGTAAGTACCTATACAGCACAAACAACTTTACAAGAAAGGGAAATTTTACGACATCAATTTGAAAGTGGAGAGTTGCAAGGTTTGGTGGCAATTCGTTGTTTAGATGAAGGTGTCGATATTCCAGCAATTCAAACTGCGGTGATTTTATCAAGTTCTGGTAATCCCCGCCAATTTATTCAGCGACGGGGGCGAGTTTTACGTCCTCATCCGGCTAAAGAACGCGCGACAATATTTGACATGATTGTTTTGCCACCAGATTTAGATAGAGAAACTATAGAAGTTGAGCGTAATCTATTAAAAAAGGAATTGCGTCGCTTTGTGGAGTTTGCTGATTTAGCTGATAACGCAGGGGAAGCAAGAATGAAGTTACTTGATTTACAAAAGCGATATGGTTTATTAGATATTTGATGAGCAATTGTAAAATTTTTTGAGTTTTGAAAAAAGAAGCATTAAGTATGAAATAATAAAACTAGGAAGTTGATCATAATGGGATGTAAGTAGCTTTAAAAATTTTACTTACATCCCATTATGATGAAGATTAGTTAAAATAAATAATAACAGAAAACAATAAAATAATAAAGCGTTTTTTCAAATAAAGTTTAGGATTTTAAAGATAACGCAAACAGTGGCTTTACGGAGACTATTCCAGCACTAGAGAAAGTTAAAATATAGAAAAAGTTTATTTTCAAATCCGATATGTCACAAGAGGCAAATATCGATGATGTGCAGGAGCCAATAACCAGCGCTCCGCCGGAGGTGCGGCGAATTATTGAGCGGGTATGGAAGCTGGAAAAAGGCAGACTAGATAAAAAGATTAACAGCCATATAAATGATAATATTTTGGACATTATTAAGGAAGAGGTGCGATGAAGCTGACTTCAATCAAGCTATGCAACTTTCGCTCCTTTTATGGTACGACACCAGAGATGATTCTGGCTGGAGGAGATGTTCAGAACACGACGATTATTCATGGCAATAATGGCTCTGGAAAAACTAGTTTACTGAATGCCTTTACTTGGGTATTATATGAGAAATTTAGTGCAGCGTTTGCATCGATAGAACAGTTGGTGAATAAGCGTGCGATCGCAGAAACTCAAAAAGGTCAAGCTGTAGAATGTTGGGTAGAAATTGGCTGGGAACATGAAGGTAAACGCTATCGAGTTAAACGCGCCTGTCGCGGTTATAAAAACGAAGGTGATTTTGACGCTGGTAAAACTCAATTAACCATGTGGGTTGGTGCGGATGATGGCAAATGGAATATACCAATTCAGCAACCAGACGATATAATTAATCAAATTTTACCTGCTACTTTACATCAATATTTTTTCTTTGACGGCGAACGAATTGAAGAAATAGTCCGTTCTGACAAAAAAGCTGAAATTGCCGAAGCTACAAAAATTTTCTTGGGTGTGGAAGTAATCAACCGTTCCATCAGACATTTGGGAGATGCTAAAAAAACTCTAGAAAATGAATTAAAAGCTATTGGTGATTCTGAAACTAAACAACTGTTACGACAGCAAGAAAAGTTAGAACGCGAACGTGAACGCATTACCAAACGGCAAACAGAAATTAAAGAAGAGTTAGAATATCAACAAACTTTTAAAAAAGAGACAAGTAATCGTTTACGAGAACTGAGTGCTGCTAAGGAATTGCATTGTTCGCGGTGCCACGAATACACTCCTCCTCAAATGCTTGATAAAAAAACCTGGGAAGCCGGGGTTTTACCTGAAATGGGTCTAAGACTGGGCATTGGCGATCTGTTTGGTAAATTGCTGGGGATGAGTCAGGAACATATGAATCAGACAATTGCAGCCAACATATATCCTGACAGGCCGATGCTGGCAGAAGAGGACTGGAAGAAAATTGTGGCTTA
>NZ_JAIVFR010000901.1 GCF_020829685.1 Nostoc sp. CHAB 5715
ATGATGCGATGAGCCGCAGCTGTCGGATGAATGCCATCCCAGAACAAAAACTGGTCTGGTTTACTACAGGTGCGATCGCCAGACAAACATGGATTGATCACATTGGTAAAGTTAAAGGCTGCCGGATTGGCGATCGCATCTCGATACAGCGCATTAGCATCTAATTGCACAATCTCCAGATCGGAATGCTGTTGACTTAGTACTTTAAGCGATCGCCTTAAGCCTTGATTATGTCCTTGTGTTAATGCACTGAGGTTTACAGAATTCGTACTGTTTTTAGTGGCAGGTAACTGTCCTAAATCTGGTAAATTTGCAACCAGAATCTTTTTAGCACCCACATCAGTTAGAGAGTTAATTGCCGTTGTCACATTTTTAACAGGAATATTTGTACTGCTTGCCCCTTGTAAATAATCATTTGCCCCTGCCCACAGCACATACAAAGCATCTGCATTCGTATGTTGATGTGTCTGCGTAAACGTCTGCACTTGATTTAGCAAGCTTGGTACATAGCTGTTGCCAACACTACCAGTAGTCGATCCTCCATAAGCAAAATTGTGAGTTTGCTTAGAGGAGAGATGGAGGCTTTCGGCAAGATACTCAATCCAAACCCGACCATTCGAGTAACGCCCCTGAAAGTAAGTTGGATTAGGTGGGTACATTCCTCCTGTCGCCCGGAATACCATCCCTGTATCCGAAAGACTATCCCCAAATACGTAAAGTTCTGAGATGGGATAAGTTTTATCCATAATTTTTGCCGCTACAACCATGATAAAAATTAGGAGCGCAAGCCCCGTTCTTAAAAGCCACTTTTTTCTTTGCATTAAACTTTTCTGCAAACCCTAAAGACAATAGTTTTTACAACTGTTAATGATTATTCTTGTGAGTAAAGATTGAGCTTGCAATTAAACACTTCTCTAACTTAACAAGCTACCTTCAAAGCTAGTGAGCAAAACCGGATACTTTCAGGTGTGGATTTTGCCTATTGTCTTAATGCAAGGCTGTTGTGTTTTGTAACATCTCACCAATAAACGTTATCGCCGAGAGTACGACACCAAAACCTTTATGTGGTGGGTTACGCCAAAGGCTAACGCACTGCGTAGGTTTTGCCTAAAAAAGTACTCCGGGGTAGGTTGGGTTGAGGAACGAAACCCAACAAAGTGGAGAAACGCTAATATTTCAAACTCAGAACAGAAATATTATTGCAAAAGATTTAGTGAAGGCTGCTGTTAATGCAGATAAATTACCATCACAAATTTTAAATGACTTTTGACTTCCCCGAAGGGGCTGACCTTTGTCGCAGTTGATCAAAGCTGATTCTAACGAGTAACATCTCTCACCACTGATTCAGGTAATGTGAGGATGTTTTAAAAAGCTTTGGCGATTAGAAATCGCTAAAATACATGAAAATCCGCTTTTAAAACATCCTTTGAATACAGCGAGATTACATCAAGAGGACGGGTATTGATTAAATACCGCAACTGAGTCCTTGCGATCAAAAGAAAGCACAGAAAACGGGTCTTTTCGATTCCCCATCTCCATCCCAGGAGTGCCTACGGGCATTTGAGGAACAGATAAACCAACAACATTTGGCTTTTCTTGAAGCAAACGTTTGATGTCGTCTGCTGGGACGTGTCCTTCGATAACATATCCATTAACAATTGCTGTGTGGCAAGATGACAAGTTATCTGGCACATTGTACTTTTGTTTGACTGTTTCGATGTCACGCGTGGAAAAGTCTGTGATTTGAAAACCTTGTGCCTTTAAGTGGTCAATCCACCCACCACAACAATTACAATCGGGACTGTGATATACAGTGGCATTTAGCGCTGTCGATTTTAATGGTGTCTGTTTATCTTGGATACCCTTAGTGGTACTTACCAGTTGAGCATTACTCATAAAAGCAGTGCTTCCCAAGATGCCCAACACCCCTATTGTTAGACAAATTATTACCACTACACGTACAGCAATACGTATCAAGATGAGAGGTAAGGATTTTTGCCAGCAATAAATAAATTGTTTGTACGACATCTGAGACTTCCTAAGTACAACATTGCATAAATTTGTTGTAACAAATTCTCTTCAAAAAAAGTGACTGAATGTTGCAGATACGTCAAGATCCCAATTATCAGCCCCCCCTGCCTGCCTCCCGCCCTCTTGTTAACTCTTGTAGTTTGATTTATTCTCACCGACTTATTTACTGAGAAAGCATTCAAGCATTTTGAGAAAGTCAAATGTCATTTTACTTGCGGAAAACACCAAAATGAGTAAGTAAACTGGGGTTTGAGAAAGTCAAATGTCATTTTGCTTGCGGAAAACACTAAAATGAGTAAGCAAACTGGGGTTTGAGAAAGTCAAATGTCATTTTGTTTGCGGAAAACACTAAAATGAGTAAGCAAACTGGGGTTTGAGAAAGTCAAATGTCATTTTGCTTGCGGAAAACACTAAAATGAGTAAGTAAAATGGCATTTTGAGAAAGCATTTAAGCATTTTGAGAAAGCATTTAAGTATTTTGAGAAAGTAAATAGGCATTTTGATAAAGCAATTAGGCTTTTTGATAAAGTAATCAGCAAATATACCTGACAATTAAAAACTCACGATTGCACATAGCTCAATACGCTTGGCTTTGTGAAAAATTGCTTTGTTGAGTTAAGCAAAGCGCAACCCAACAAAGCCCCGGAAATGTTGGGTTTCTCAACCCAACCTACACAGTTTAAGGTTTTAGCGTTAACTGAACTGTATTGGCACATAGCTTGCTTCCCGTTTGCCTTGCCGTCCCGTAGGGAAGGGTACAAACCCGATGCTTAGATATTCATTCTGCAATTGTGAAATTTTATATGACATTTAGGATTGTTCGTGAAGCAACGCGTGAGCCAGATGGCTCAATTCCAGTTTTGTCCAACTCCACAACTTGACCGCGACCAATTCTGTTCATTAAGTCTGCTGCATCATCAACAGGGCAGGGCTATTTCGTTCTAGACAGAAACCGCCCAGAACTGAAGTTCACAGGCTTTTAGCTAAAGTCCGTTAAAACGGACTATAACCTTTTCTCAGTCGTCTTTAGACGACTTTCGCTATTAGAC
>NZ_JAIVFR010000902.1 GCF_020829685.1 Nostoc sp. CHAB 5715
CCGTACTTGTAGGGTTGGTTGACTAAGGTTTTGACAGTGGCACTCATCAGTAATAATCTCTCGTGTTCTGAACTCTTTTAGGATGGGAGGCGGATTGCGGCTAACCGATTCCCATCTCCCGTTACGGAATGGTTACACGGCTGCTAGAATAGTGGTGGAGAGTAAAACAACAGCTTTGTTGTTTAATCTATCTTCATTTTACGCTAAATTAACAACAACAATGTTGTCAAAGTCAAATTTTCAAATAAATTTTTGGGACGTTCGCTGAACGTCTTGCACCAACCATAAGATGGCGACTACCCACCAGTCCTCAACCAAGCAAGATATCCTAGAATATCTCCACAAACACCAAAAAGCAACGGCTTTGGAGCTAGCTGAAGTTTTAGATGTTACCCCTCAAGCGATTCGTCGCCATCTCAAAGATTTGGAGACGGAGGAGCTAGTTTTGTATGCGACATCAGTACAGGCGGCGGGGATGGGGCGGCCGCAGCATCTTTATCAGCTGAGTCGTCAGGGACGCGATCGCTTGCATCGAACAATGAGCGATCGCTTTGGAGATGGCCACGGAAATTTTGCGGTTTCGTTGCTAGACACCTTAGCCGAAACGGTAGGACACGACCAATTTAAATCGATTTTAGAGAAACAGTGGCAGCGCAAAGCTCAAGAATATCGCGATCGCGTGGGTAACGGTTCATTGCTAGAACGTGTAGCCAACTTAGTAGAGTTGAGAAAAGCTGAAGGCTTTATGGCGGAGTATCACCCTGTTGATGTGAGTGACTGTGTGAAGAGCGATCGCTTTATCTTAATGGAGCATAACTGCGCCATTTCCAACGTTGCCGAGTCTTTCCCCAGCATCTGTGGTCACGAATTAGAAATGTTTGCAGCCGTCTTACCAGATTGTACCGTAGAACGCACCCACTGGATTATTGATGGCGAACATCGTTGTGGCTATTTGGTACAAATTCGTCATTAGTCATTAGTCATTAGTCATTAGTCATTAGTCACTAGTTATTAATTATTCCCATCACCCTCATCCTCCTCATCTCCCTCATCTCCCTCATCTCCCTCATCCCAATGCCCAACTAAATTTATGGATGTACCACCACAGCAACCATCAACACAATTTTTAACCCTGGAAGAGTCAGCAAAAGTAGACGCGGCTTTATTGTCTTCCTCAGAAAAGTTTTTAACAAGATTGACAATTTCATCACTTAAGCTTTTGAAGCATATCGCTCAAGAGTACGGTGTTGCTATTGAAGATTTGACAGCCCAGCAAATAATTGCCTGGTTTGAAAAAGATGGCAAAATTCGACGTGAACAAGGCATTGAAGGTTCATACCTGAAATGGTAAAGTTTGCATTTCATTGACTTTTAAAAAATAGCCATACAGAATATCCCGCTTCTAAAAAACTTTCATTTAAATGAGGCACACGGCAATGCCGTGTCCCTGCGAATAACTGTGTTTATATGTAATTAATTATTTTTTCTGTACTTTATCGAACAGAATACATGCGTCAGTCGTCAGAATTCAGTTGGGAATTTTGACCGAAAAAGCGGATGAATAACCGGGTTTAAAACCCCCACCAAATCGTAGATTTGGTGGTCAACAAGACCTGCGCCGGTCTGAATCCCCGACTGATGGAAACTTCGCGTAGCCGAAGTATTGATTCTGACCGGAGGCGGAGCGTCTCCGGCTCCGCTCCTGAATTCTTCTTCAAACCATTTATTTGTGAGGCTGCGCCAAACCCTTTTAACTTCTTTCTTTCTTTGTGTCCTTCTCTTCGAGACGCTGCGCGAATGCGTCCTTCTCTAACGAGACGCTGCGCGAATGCGGTTCGTTCTTCTTTCTTGTACTTAAAGTAGAGACGTTGCATTGCAACGTCTCTACATACCTAAAATCAATACCAAAAATCCTTAACCCAAGCGTATTGTTACCTATGTGGGAACCGCTATAAACAAAAAGCACCTTGAAAAAGGTGCTTTTAAAGTTGATAATATTTTGTTTATCAATCAATTATTTAAGCATTGTAATTGTTAGCGCGAGGACTACGAGCTCCAGTTGCGGCTCCAATCATTGAGGCTATTAAACCCAACAAAGAACCAAACACAAACCACCACAATCCCGAACGTAAATTAGCTGCTGCATCACGAGTTTGTTGGGCAGTTATGTTTGCCTGTGGTACATTAACACCACCTTGCTGTTGTACCTGGTTTATGACTTCCCCAGCGTTAGAAGCAGCAACACCAAAAGCACCAGATACTCCATTTGCTAACAGCCATGAGCTAACTGCCAAAGTCGTTGCCCAAAGAATTGCGCCGTTAAGAAGAGCTGTATTGCGGTTCATCGGCCCACAAGCACGGGCTGTAACCCAACCACCAGTAAATAGGGAAATTAGTAAAGCGATAGTTGACCAAAGCCCCGCATTACCCGCAGCGTTAGGGGCAATTGTTCTGGGTGCACCTGAACCTTCAACTGTGCCTGCCGCAAACGCACCAATTATAGCACTCAAAATTAATTGAGTGGCTAAAGCAACCAACAAACCAGAAATAATCGGCCCCCAGCGAACAAGATCATGATATTCACTTACTCGGCCTGCTACCACAGACTCAGTAGGA
The DNA here is from genome assembly GCF_020829685.1 of Nostoc sp. CHAB 5715. Classification (GTDB taxonomy): domain Bacteria; phylum Cyanobacteriota; class Cyanobacteriia; order Cyanobacteriales; family Nostocaceae; genus Nostoc. The sequence goes on from NZ_JAIVFR010000902.1 coordinate 2,617, forward strand.
ATAACGTCATTACCTGTGCGATTTACGTATGACATAGCTTATGTTCTCCAGTGCTGTTTCAGCAACCTTTATCTCAGGTATATTTATGTTTATGCTTAAAATTAAATAACTAAATCATCTGTTTTTATATCTATCAATAGAAAGAGTTGATAGGTATATCTTTAGTGAGAAAAAAACATTTTTTTAACAAATTTTAATACAATTTAGTATTTATTAGTATCTAAATAACTTTTCAGAAAATAAATTTTAAACATTAAAATTTTTAAATTAAAACACAATTAATTATTAAGTTTTATGAAACCCCAGCTTTAATTGTGTAGGCAATTAGACTTAAGACAAAACTTTGTAACGATTGTCAAAAGTAAGGATAATCAAAAATTAACGCATCCTCACAGCAGTACCTGTGGCAGTAATCAGCAAAAGAACTCCTGACTGGTCAATATTGATTGTGCC
>NZ_JAIVFR010000903.1 GCF_020829685.1 Nostoc sp. CHAB 5715
AACAGAAACTTCTTCTCTCTACTGCTGGTCAGACGGAGAGACAGGGTACAGTCAATTACCCGTATGCCACAGACCCTTGTGGTCTAGTTGCAAGCCACATCCCCTTGTGGGTGGGGCATTTGACATACTCCCGTTGTCAGCAGTGACGACAACGGGAGATTTTTTTTTGGTGTTGCATAAAATAGGGATGATTCTTGTGGGGTGGGCATCCTAACACTAGTGTCAACTTAAGCAAAACCCCTTTAAAACTTCGTTCCACTATTAATATAAAGTTTCCGAAACATCGCAGACGTTTCATCTACCTTGCCATAAACCGTATTAAGGTGCGGCGACTGGCATAAAATTTGACTCTTTAAAACTTTTCAAACACCCTTTTAGACTGTAGACGCTGTAATCTACGACCTACAATGTTTTTGACCCCAATTAGTCAGAACTGCTTGACCAGGTTTTTTGAAAATTTTACTTTATCAATTTCTCTTATGTTACGATAAAAGCATCAACCTGTACAGACTTTGTGTACAGGTTAATCGAGAATGTACTTAATTCAATTTACAAGTAAAAACGGAACTTTTGATACTTATGGTTTCTGCTAGTTATACTTACACACAAGCACGAGAAAAGCTGTCTGAACTGTGCCAGAAAGTTACTTCAGAACGCGATTTTGTAATCATTACACGTCGTAATGCTGAAAGTGTAGCTTTAATACCTATTGATGAACTTTCTAGTATTCTAGAAACTGCTCATCTTTTACGTTCTCCCCGTAACGCTGAACGTTTGCTAACAGCTTTAAACCGAGCTAAATCAGGAGTTGTAAAATCTCAAAGCTTGGATGATCTTAGTAAGGAGTTAGGATTTGACCAAAAAGAAGAACCTCAAAAACCAATCAAAACAAGAAATTCCAGCAACTCCAAAGCAAAGAAAAACAGTATTTCAACCTGAATTTTTAGAAGACTTGAAATTTTGGGTGGAAAATGATCAACGAGTTACCCTTAAAGTTTTGGATCTTGTAAAAGAGACTTGCCAAGATCCTTTTAAGGGGAAAGGTAAGCCGGAACCTTTAAAATATTTAGATCCTAATACTTGGTCTCGCCGTTTAACACAAGAACATAGAATTGTATATCTTGTAAAAGATGATGAAATAAATTTTTTACAAGCTCGTTATCATTATTAACTATTAATTATATATCCCAAAATATAAGTAGCATTATAAAGTTTTTGTAACCAACGTATAGCCCATAGTTGGCAATGCTTTTAAGTAAGCTTCCTGTCTAGCTTCTGGAGGAGCATCTACACCCATATAATAAAACGCATCAACCAATTCGCCTTTTGTTCTTACAAAATCTAAAATTTTCTTTGGGTCTGTCCACCACCTCAAACAATCTCTCTGCATATAAAAGAAGTTTGCACCATCTAAGAAAAGGGATACTCGCATTTATTTACCTAGCTTGTTGGACAAGACTAGTGTTCCCTTACTTGATTATTTTCTAACACTTAACTCAAAAGCGTTCGTATGTTGTCCTATTCCTATCCTCTAAGATTAAAACTATAAAGACTTATTTATCACCCCTTTCCCATTCAGGTATGGCTCCTTTAACTCGGCGGATGGGCAAATTAGCAATTAAAGCTGTCGTTCGTTGGTTGCTTTCTAAGGAGAACTCCAAGCCCTCTGTCTCAACTTCCACATAGCGACAGACTACATCTAAGATTTCTTGCCGCATTTTTTCCAACGTTTGAGGATCTAAATCAGCGCGATCATGAGCAATCACCAATTGCAGGCGACGTTTAACTTGAGTTCGACTGCTATCAGGGCCGCGAGAAAAAAGTCGTTCTAGAAGTTCAATCATTACGAATAGGTCTGGCGCGGAGACTGGAAAAGTTAATTAAACAATCTTTGTCCTGAACAACCTTCGTATACGGGCGAAGATGCTGTCTTGGGACGAGTCGATCTCCAGAAATTCGACACTTTCCCCTTCTAATCTACGAGCAATGTTCTCAAAGGCTGTGGCAGCTAAAGAGGGATTTTCCGCTAACACTAAGGGTTCGCCGCGATTGGTAGATACAATAACACGCTCGTCGTCAGGGATTACCCCGATCAGGGGAATGGCGAGAAGTTCCTGAACATCTTGCACTGACATCATATCATTTGCCTGCACCATTGAGGGTCTGATGCGGTTAATTATTAAATGAACACGCTTGATACCTTGTGCCTCAAGTAACCCCACTACCCGGTCAGCGTCACGAACTGAGGAAATTTCTGGTGTGCTGACAACTAGTGCTTCTTTTGCTGGGCCGATCGCATTTTTAAACCCATTCTCAATCCCGGCGGGGCTATCGATGATTACGTACTGATATTTTTGTGCCAGTGCATTCACCAATAACTTCATCTGTTCAGGCGTGACTGCATCTTTAGAGCGATTTTGGGCTGCCGGCAAAAGTACGAGATTGGGTTGGCGCTTATCTTTCACCAAGGCTTGTTCTAAGCGGCACTCTCTGGCTAAAACTTCCACCGCAGTATAGACGATGCGGTTTTCTAGCCCTAGCAGCAAATCCAAATTTCTCAGACCAAAATCCGCATCAACCAAGGCAACTTGACGCCCCATTTTGGCTAAAGCCATGCCCAGATTTGCTGAAACTGTGGTTTTACCCACTCCTCCTTTGCCGGAGGTAATCACTATAATGCGAGTCATGATAGAAATGCGGTCAATAAGGGTTCAGAAAATATAAAACAGTAAATTGCAGTATAAAGTATGAAGTATCGTATCAAGTATGAAGAAATATCTGTTCTCCCTGATCAGGGCGAGGTATGAATATTTATGTTATTTCATCCTTTATACTTCATTCTTTAAGTAAATATTTATGGCTCTTGATTGCTCTTGGTAAATTGGTTTCTGGAAAAATCAGTAGCCCTAGCGATGCGAATTCCTTGGGGCGTAATATGTGCCACCTCTGGAAAAAACTGCATTGGCGGTTTTTCTGGTGCCCTAGCTACAGCATCTGCGATCCGTAGTTGGGTTGGTTCCATTTGCAAGGCCATAATCAGACACTCACTATTGCCTCCAGCACCA
>NZ_JAIVFR010000904.1 GCF_020829685.1 Nostoc sp. CHAB 5715
CAATGAGCAATGCTAAACCCCTACAACAGATGTGGTTCAAATACATGAAAACTGCTGTAAGCCCAAAAACCTTGGTAGAGACGCGAAATTTCGCGTCTCTACAGGTCTAAAATCAGTACCAAAAATCCTTAACTGAACTGTATTGAGATGTGTGGGACAAGTAGGTTAGAGTTGGGTAGCATTGATGACGTTGGATAAAGAGAGAGAGTACCGTACCTACTTCCAAACAAGTAAATGCTGTCGCTCAACAAGTAAATGCGATCGCTCAACAAGCAAATGCTCTCGCTCAACAAGCAAATGCTCTCGCTCAACAAGCAAATGCTCTCGCTCAACAAGCAAATGCTCTCGCTCAACAAGCAAATGCTCTCGCTCAACAAGCAAATGCTCTCGCTCAACAAGTAAATGCGATCGCTCAACAAGCAAATGCGATCGCTCAACAAGCAAATGCGATCGCTCAACCTGACTTTTGACGGGATGTGGAAAAGGGGAGCATCCCACTTTTTTGCATGTCATTGCGAGCGAAGCGAAGCAATCACAAAATCCTCCAACTCAGAGCGAGTCCATGCGATTGCTTCGTCGTTCCTCCTCTCTACGAGACGCTACGCGAACGCAATGACAATTATTTTCTCATTACAGCGCTTTTCAAGTAATTGAACTACACCACTCCCTACTCCCCACTCCCCACTCCCCGTCTCATCTGTGATTTTATTAATTTTTTCTTAGAAATACTTTAATTATTTCTTTTATTTAGCTTATTTTTATCTTAATCTTTTCATGGAAACATTTTTACTGTTAGTAGATCAGTTATCTCATAACTACTATCAGCATTAAATTCTGAATCTCAGTCTTCCACACTCATTACTCACTAATACAGATTAGTAGTTGAGATTCTATTATCATTTATCAAAGTTTTGATAACTTTGAAAAAATACGTTTTTTGTAAATGTATTCTCGGCGTTCAGACGAAATCGGACTTAACTGGCTTGCCCAAACTATATTTTTGCAATTCTGAAATTTACCAGTAATTCCGGTTTCTAACCTGAGTTCATGATTTACTTTTCCCACAAGTAATCAGAGAACTTGAATAACTTGTGATGCAGTTAAATCCAAATACCCAACCAACATTCTAAATTATGGCAATTAAGTTAGTCGGCTTTGCTTCTTTACCTGCTGATACCTTTAGTGATGGGCCAGCTTCTGGTGCAGACGTTTCAGCCAATGGCAGAACCGGGCCTTTCCCAGGACAGCCAATACAAGGCTTTAGCGGTGTTCAATTTGCTAACAGCAACTCTTTGTACTTCCTGTCAGATAATGGTTACGGTAGCAAAGATAATAGCGAAGACTTTCTACTGCGGATCAATCGTGTAGACCCAAATTTTAAGGGAACAGAGAATGGAGACGGCAGCGTTAAAGTTTTAGACTACATTCAACTGTCTGACCCGAACAACAAGGTTCCTTTCCAAATTGTAAATGAGGGAACTACTGGAAGATTATTAACTGGTGCAGACTTTGATGTAGAGTCATTCGTCTTTGATAAAGACGGGACAATCTGGGTGGGAGATGAGTTTGGCCCCTACCTATTGCATTTTGATGCGACTGGTAAGTTATTAGAGGCTCCCATTGCTACACCCGACCGTTTCAAAACTTTAGATGGAGAAGCACCTAAAGTTATTGGCCACAGAGGTGCAAGTGGCTATCGTCCAGAACACACCTTAGAGTCTTATAAGCAAGCAATTGAGCGCGGTGCTGACTTCATTGAGCCTGACTTGGTAGTTACAAAAGATGGTGTGCTAATTGCTCGCCATGAGCCAGCTTTAGCAGTTTTAAACGCTGATGGTAGTGTCAATTTCAGCAATACAACCACAGATGTTTACAAACGTCCAGAGTTTGCCGATCGCAAGAAAACAGTAAGTTTAGATGGAAACACAATTACAGGTTGGTTTGCTGAAGACTTCACCTTAGCTGAGATCAAGACTTTACGCGCAGAAGAACGTCTACCTTTCCGCGATCAATCCTTTAATGGTCAATTTCAAGTTCCTACCCTCACGGAAATCATCGATTTAGTTAAGCAAGTAGAAGCCGACACAGGTAAAAAAATTGGTATCTACCCTGAAACTAAGCATCCGACCTATTCGGCCAATGAAGCTACTTATGTAGGCACCACAAACAAAATAAATAGAAACATCAGTCAGTTATTAATCGATACACTGAAGGAAAATAACTTTACTGACCCCAGTCGTATCTTCATCCAGTCCTTTGAAGTATCTAACCTCAAAGAACTGCATGATAGCATTATGCCTGCGGCAGGGGTGGATATTCCACTTGTCCAACTTTTAGATGCCAGTGACATTGACATCAACGGCAAGATCATCGAGAGTCAGCCTTATGATTTGAAAGTCAATGGTGACACTCGCACTTATGGCGACTTGCGAACTCCAGAAGGCTTGGCTGAAATTGCCACTTATGCTGATGGCATTGGCCCTTGGAAGCGGATGATTGTTAGTGTCAAAGGTACTGATGCTAATGGTGATGGCAAAGCTGATGATGTGAATGGGGATGGAGCAGTCAATGATGCTGATAAGACAACATTACCTCCCTCTACCTTAGTTCAAGATGCCCACAATGCAGGTTTACAGGTTCATCCTTACACCTTCCGGAATGAAGATCGGTACCTAGCAGCAGATTACAAAGGTAATCCAGAACTAGAATTTCAGCAGTTCTTTCAATTAGGGGTAGATGCACTCTTCACAGATTTCCCAGATACAGGGGATAAAGTCCGAGATTTCTTGAGTGATCCTCAGAATAACTTGGTGCGATCGCCACAAAATCCCGATGTTCTTTCAGGAGATGCTTTTGCTAACTTGGGTGGTTCCAAAGGTTTTGAAGGCGGAGCAATCAACGCCAGCAAAACCAAACTCTATATGCTGCTAGAGGGTACGGTTCAGGGTGATCCTGCTGGTGCTTTGCGGATTAATGAATTTGATATCGCCAGCCGTGATTACACTGATAAGAAACTTTACTACAAGCTGGAAAATCCTGCTTATGCGATCGGGGATCTAGCAGT
>NZ_JAIVFR010000905.1 GCF_020829685.1 Nostoc sp. CHAB 5715
TCTAAATACTATGCTAGCTTTGCTGATTTTAAGTCAGCAATATCTAACTGTATTGACACTGCTAATACTGACAAACAGGAAAAGCTATCTAGCTTGTTGGCTCTTAATTTTCAGACTTTTAAAAAAGCCTGAAATGTTTGCTAGACAACCATTTCAGGCTTACGTTCATTCAATTTCATAATTATTAAATCCGCTTTCATATCTGCGGAATGTGGGTAATAAGACCCAGAGAACCCCGGAGCAATGGAGCGCGATCGCTTTTAAGTCCACTACCGAAAACAACATTCAATGGAATATTGCTCTTGGGTTGATTGTGGCAGCGATCGCAGCTTCAGCTACCTCTGGCATCACTGGAGCGCTCATTGCCGGATGGACATTATATAGTAGTTTTAAAAAAGCCAAAGAAATTCAACGCAATCAAACAGCGATTAGAGAATATGGCTGTATTGCTCATATTTTGGACGGTGATGATTTCCGGGCATATATACAGCAAGTGGGTAAGGATAATATAGAGCGAGAGTTGCACTTTGCCAGCAGTCAAGAGTACGCTTTTTCAAACGCAGCAATCGATTATATTGAGGATACATCACAATCTAGTCAATCATTAAATCAACCATTAGCAACGGTAACTTCTTCTAATTCCCTGCAAGAATCCACATTCCTCTCACAACAATCTAATTCGCATTATACTGAACTCGCAAGTACTAATACTTCATCTTCAATTCACAATCCCACGCACATTATAGATATAGTTCGAGAAATTGCTTCGCCTATTCGGAACTGCATTATTTTTGGAATTGGGGGAAGCGGTAAAGGAATGCTGGTTGCTAATGCCTTGCGTCGAATCAAAGCCGAAAACCCAAACCGTAAAATCTTTTATATTGACCCCAAAAATGAAGCATCTGAGTATGGTTATACAGAAGGAGTTGTTGATGTTGTTCGGCGTAAAAAGTGCAAAAATGAATCTCCTGAAAACATTTGTAACTGGATGGATGAGGTACTTGATGGAACCGATGAAGAAATAGGTTATATCGAATGGGCTAATAACCAATCAGAATCTTTTGTCCCACTTCATCAATTGATACTGTTGATACTGTACCTGCGCTTAAGCCTGAGATATGCGATCGCCTTGGGATAAGTCCGAGTTGTGATTATGAGTTGCAACAACCTGATTGAGCAACCAAGAGGCGCAAAAATCAATTAGCTCAGGCGCTACAGCCCAAGAGCTTTTTGATGAAGGTTTGACCACGTTTTCCCAGAAACAAAGACTTGAGATTCCTCGCTTGTAAGATTCAAGGAAAATAATGCAACAGCAAAACAAGTATTTAGAATAACCAGTATTAGTTAATAGAGATAAAATAGAGCTAAGAAATTAGTCGATGTCAAGCGATCGCTGAAGACGAAAGGGGTATATCTAATGTGTATACCTCCGTTGGCAACGTCTGCCGTAGGCATCGCACTTATACTAATATTTTCTCAATTTCTTTTAGGATCTCAGCTAAAAAAGGAGCATCTGATTTAACGATATTATCCTCACTAGCATCATGTTTATGATGAGGAAAGGTAGTCAAATTTAATTTTCGGTGATGTTCAGTATTGTCATAGCGAAAAATTAGATTATTCTCTGAATTCATATATTGATAACTATACATTTTTCTATCTGGGGATATTTCAACATAGATAAATTCCCTCAGATGCAGCAACGAATTATCTTTAAATTCGAGCTTGGCTCTGAGAAAACCTTCATATATTCCTCTTTTTTCAGTTTCTAAATTAAATATTTTAACTATTTCTGAGGATTCAATTAAAATCCGAATTTGCTGAAAATAATCTTCAATCAACAAAATCAATTTCCTCTATTGACTCTTTTGTTTGTTGTAAATGTGCCAACATTCGAGCTTCTCCAATCCACTCATCAAAGTCAAAATTATGGGATAATTCATCATTATTAAACTGAGTGATAAATTCCTCAGTCGATAATTTATATTTGGTTTCAAATTCCTGAATCCGTTCTTCTGTTCTTTTGATTCCTGCTGTCACACTCTGTAATCTTTCTGACAAAGCACTTTGAATAATGCGTCTGAGGGAATCTGGATCTTTTGACCGGAGTTTGAGTTCAGCCATTATTTTTCCTCTCCTGCTACTGTTGAATCCACAAAATAGTCCTTGAATGAGCAGTTGTCATTGTATATGGAAATGGAAAATCATCTGTGATATCGCACTTTTTCGATTTGACAAATTAGGCTATCACTTAAAAGCCATCGCCCATCCAAAACGAATCTCACGCATAGAAAACTTGTACTATTATTTCTTGCTTGCTTGCAGATGCCCTTTTGTACCTTGTGTCACCTTCGCTTCTTCTTCCTTACCAGAGTTGACCATTTTCATCAAATGCTGATTCAGATAACTTTGTGCCGAGATATACAAACTTTCCCAAATCTCTTGATTACGGCTGATTTTTGTGCCGACTGTATTTCCTGCTGTTTTCTCCGACACCAAGTATTTACGGAAATAGTTAGTCCATAAGTGTAGGAGAAAATCTTCAGCGAATTCGTCAAATGGCAGAATCCATTTATAGTCTTGATCCAAAAATACGCGATAGGACGCAATTATCGGTAGTGCCAGGTCAGTTGGCGCACCAAACCCAAATGAATACTTGCTGTCAGGCAACAACGTAGTTTTACGTATATCAATTGATGCTAAGTCGTTAACACCCTTTCTTCTGGGGTTGCTGATATGGTCTTGAATTATTTCATACAGTCTTTGCTCTATCCACAGAGCTTGAGATAGCAGAGGCAGTAAAGCGGTTAATCTTTCTCTTTCCGTGTCTGTGATGTTAGAGGGAATACTCATACCTGCTGGATGCTTAGTTCGTTTATTGCCGTCGGGATTATATTTATTTCTGTCGAGGCAGTAAAGCAGCTTCAGCAAATGGGTTACATTGCACTGGGCATTTCTGGGAGCGCCGCTTTGGTTTTGGTAATAGGCTATTCTAAATTTTCTATCTTCTTTGTGTTCTAAGTCAGCTAAATACTGTATGAAATAATTCAAGACCATAT
>NZ_JAIVFR010000906.1 GCF_020829685.1 Nostoc sp. CHAB 5715
TCAGTGCTTTTGTCAGTTGTTAAAATTCCTAGTGAATTTTCAGCCTGAACCCTGGCGAAGGGAGCTAGCACCAAAATCAAGACAGCAGAAACTAAGCTCAGAGAAGCTCTGAAAAAACTAAACATATTTTTCTCCTCACAAGAATTATTTTTTCAAAACCCTGAAATTACTATTTTTTGTAACAAGTAATTTCCTTGACATTGCAAAAACTTAAATCTATATACTTTTACCTTGAGGCTTTATTCATAAACTATCAGAAATTTCATTCATTTTTTCGCTTGAATTTCAACCATATATTCAACTCTTAAGTTCAAAATATTCAATATTTTCAGTTTGTTCGCTCAATTTTTTAAATATTTAATTTATCTCTGAAATTAAGTTAAGCTCACTAAAAGAAATTATTTCCAGTGGACAGATGAGCACTGACAAAATATCGGAACTCATAAGAATAGCAAATGTTCTAGTTCTCTCAAAAACAGGAATACCTTTAACAAATGTGCAAAAGTCTATCCTGGAGCAAGTTTTGGGAGGGAAGAAGCTTAAAGATATTCGGGTTTCTGGATACACCGACGGCACTGTGCAGCGAGCATCTTCCCCAAAACTTTGGGAGTTATTATCAAACGCTACAGGGCATAAAGTACGTATTAATACAGTGAAATTAATTTTAGAAAAGTTATTAAAAGAACCTAGATACAACATAAGTAATGGCAGCGAAATTGTTACACAAGTCGAACTGCCTTTAGTTCCCCCGCCTATTTCTCCCAAACAGCTACGTCACAACTTACCTGCTCCTAGCTGCACTGCATTTGTTGGTCGAGAAGAGGAAATTGGTCGGCTTTTGGAGTTAGTTTCACCCAGACATTCTGCACATTTGGTTAGCGTCGATGGGATTGGAGGTGTAGGCAAAACAACACTTGTCCTAGAAGCAGCCTATCGCTGTCTGCACGCCAGTTACAACAACGAAACTTGCTTGGGTGTGCCTACCTTCGATACCATTATTTTTACCTCGGCCAAACAGTCTTACCTCATGCCCTTCGGTTTATTGCCAAGTTTGGCTCCCAGAAGAACTTTGCACGATATTTTCCGTCAGATTGTGCGGATATTAGATGAATTAGATATTACAGGGGTGAGTTTTGAAGAGCAATTAGATTTAATTAAAGATGTCCTTTCCTGTCAGCGCACATTGCTAATTGTTGATAATTTGGAGACTGTGGAAAATCAACAGGATGTTTTGGCATTTTTGTATGAATTGCCACCAACTGTCAAAGCGGTCATTACCACCCGCGAACAAATTTTATTTGTACCCGTGCGGTTGACATCAATGCCAGAGTCAGATGGTCTTTGTTTAATTAAGCACGAAGCTAAAGAAAAGGGAGTTTCCCTCAGCAATAAAGATAGTCAAACACTTTACAAAGTCACAGGGGGTATTCCAGTAGCCATCAGCTACGCAATTGGTCAGCTAGCTAACGGCTACCCCATCAAAGAAGTATTGGGAGGGGTATCTCAGTCTACGGGAGATGTTGCCCGTTTTTGCTTTGAAACTTCCGTTAAACCACTCACAGGACAATCAGCCCATAAGTTACTCATGGCATTAGCGCTGTTTCCAATGCCAGCTTTGCAGGATGCTCTGGTACAAGTTGCAGTCCCAGAAGTTAACTTGAATACAACAAATGCAGACTTAGCTCGACTGCGAGGACTTTCCCTGGTCAGACAAGAGAATAATCGCTATAGTATGCTACCACTAACCCGCGAGTATGCCCTAGCCGAACTAAAGGCTCACCCTGACTTTGAACGGCAAGCAAGGGAGAGGTGGATTGGTTGGTACTCAAGCTTTTCCCAAAGGTACGCCGGACAAGATGCTAAAGGGTGGCAAGGACAGTTCAATGGTTTGGAGGAGGAGTGGCAAAATTTACAAGCTGCCATTGAGTGGTGTATGGTTGAGGGTCGATACACCGAAATGTTGAACTTCTGGCAAAATCTTGAGGCATACACCCATATAATGGGTAGGCGAGAAAGTCGTTTGCAATACTGGGACGATCGCCTTACTTGGACAACATGGCTAATTCAAGCAGCACAACAACGTGGGGACTGGTCAGTGACAGCAAAAGTGATGGTTGACCGTGCTTGGACTCTCACCTCGATGGGAAAGCAGAAGCAGTTAGAAGAAGCAGATAAACTATTTAGCAAAGCTTGGGAACTACGTCACTATCAAAAAACTTTATTTATGTTGTCTTTGGCAAGAAATATAGCAGTTTTACGCATTCAACAGCAAAGGTTTGATGAGGCCCAGGTTTGGCTGACCCAAGCAGTAGAACTACTAGAACAAACACAATTAGATCAACAGCAGCGATCGCGGCAATTAGTTCAAATTCAATATTATCAAGGTGAAATTTTATTTAAAAATGGAAAATACGAGGAAGCAAAAATAATTTTTCAAGAAACCCTAAAACTCGCACAAGCGATGGACTGGATACGCGCCATCTTTTGTACTCAAAATTGGCTGGCTGACATTGCCATCAAACAAGAAAGACTGGATGAAGCCGAAGGACTCTTAACAGAAGGACTGCGGGTAGCTGAAGCTAACGAAGACAAGAGCCGTATTGGATTTTGTCAACGCTCATTATGCTCTCTGGCAAAGGCGAAAGGCAATTTATTTGATGCTCACTATTGGGCTAGTAAAGCATTAGAAAATTTTGAGAAATTGGGGATGCTACTGGAAGTCGAGGAAACACAAAATTTGCTGCAAACGTTAGATACAGAAATGTCAGATAGCCGACTTCTCTAATAAGGCGGCTATCTGGTTCTTCAGAATGATTTTGAAAGCAGCAAGCCCTATATGAGAAGGAGTCAGAAGACAGAATTCAGAATTCAGAATACCCCAGCAATCAAGTCAGGGGTAACAATCACGGAAAGAATTTTTTCTTCTCCACGATTAAAATCGGGGGCTTTAAACCTCGATTGGACATCCAGTCGCACAGAATCCATGCTGGATTCTGGCTCCTGAATTCTGAATTCTTCTTCGGTAAAATTCAAAAGAATTTCACAACAAGCGGCTGCGG
>NZ_JAIVFR010000907.1 GCF_020829685.1 Nostoc sp. CHAB 5715
TAAATACTTGTCATTACGAACGCAGCGATAGCGGAGTGAAGTAATCGCAGAGTCATTGTGATTGCTTCGCTCCACTTCGTTGCACTCGCAATGACATATCATAAGCAATTTGCCGGACATGATATAAGTCCTAAACGTTTGCTTTTCTGGTGATCGCCCTCTTGAGAGCAAATTTCCCACCTCGAACCCAAACCCTACTGCGATCGCTATCCCTAAGAAGCGTTAAACTTCATTGCAAATTAAGAAGTTAGTCCAAACAACGTGATAGTTTTTGGTGATGAAGAGAGACAGCATAGGATTAACACAGGAGAATACAGTGGCAATGGAATCAAATTTATTAACGAATGCAAGCGCAGATGAAATGAATCAAGATTTCAGTGAATATGTCGCCAATCTGCAACTTCACATGACTCTGCAAGCTCGCAATCTTGTTCCAACCCTGAAGCAAACACTGGTAGATAGTCGCCAGCAATTACTCCATCAAACCCAAGCCCACTTTGAAAAGCTAGTTTCTCGACAAGGGCTGTAAATATATACAAATTTTAATCAAAATTCCAATAAAATATAAGGCAGATGTTGTTGGGTTAATGCCAATGGTGTTCTCACAAGGTCTGCTTTTTCTGCTTTTTTAAGTATTGAGTTACTAAAATCACCCTTTTGGCGCAATAGTAAGGGGCAAAAAGCAGTTAATATTATTGCAGCAGTTCCTTTGAAGAGCAGTTAGTTAAGGCTAAATAGCGGCTCGAATAAAAATGACTTCATTACTTCCCAGAAACCTCAGCGTTGTTATCCGACCAGTCCAATACCGGGATCTGGACGGGATTGAGCGCATAACTCAAGAGTCATTCGCAGCCCTCACTCCCAAGGGAGCAGGTATTGCCATCAGCCAGATGCTCATGCTGCGTCGCTGGTATGGATTACTCAAATTTTTGAGTTGGTTTCCTAACCCGCTACAGTATCGCCTCTGTGCCTACGTAGCAGAGCAAGGGCGGATACTTCTAGGGATGATTCAAGTGTCACCCTTTAACCGAACACGCAGCACTTGGCGCATTGATCAAGTTCTGTTAGAGCGTGGTATCGATAAACAAGGAATTGGTTCGCAACTTTTGCGTCATTGCTTTGAATCGATTCTGGAAGCTCGGACTTGGTTACTGGAAGTTAATATCAATGACATAGAGGCGCTGGCACTATATCGGCAAAATGGATTCCAGCGTCTGGCAGAAATGACGTACTGGGAAATTGGGCCAGAATTACTGGCTGAATTGGCACAAGCAGAGCCAGACTTACCCAACCTTTTGCCAGTAAGTAATGCTGATGCCCAGTTGCTATATCAATTAGATACGGCATCTATGCCACCTTTGGTACGTCAGGTTTTTGACCGTAATACCCGCGACTTTAAAACCAGTTTGTTTGGTGCTTTAACTGATGCAGTAATGCAATGGGTGAGCAAAACAGAAGTAGTGAGTGGTTACGTATTTGAACCGCAACGCAAAGCTGCGATCGGCTATTTTCAGGTGCAACTTGACCGTAAGGGTGAAGTCCCTCACGTTGCAACGTTGACAGTCCATCCTGCTTATACTTGGCTGTATCCAGAATTACTATCTCAGCTGGCTCGTATTGCCCAAGATTTTCCCCAGCAAGGGTTACAACTCGCTTCCTCAGACTATCAGGCAGAGCGAGAAGAGTATTTGGAGCGAATTGGGGCAAAACGCATAGAACATACATTAGTTATGTCTCGCTCTGTATGGCACAAGCTACGAGAGTCTAAATTCGTCTCCTTAGAAGGAATCCAGTGGACTGATATGCTGCAAGGTTTACAACCGGCACGTAAACCTATACCAGGTGGGATGTCATGGATACAACCAGGAAAACTGCCATCGTCAGATAAACCACTGCAAAGCTTGTCAGAACCGATTAACTTTTCGGGAAAAAATCCTAGCATGGAAGCATCACCGATTTCTGAATCAGCAGATGCACAGCAGGAGAATTAATTGTGATATCCCAAGAGCAACCAAAACCTTTTATTTCAGCGTTAGGACTAGATTATGGTCGCAAGCGCATTGGTGTAGCTGGGTGCGATCGCACGGGTTTAATTGCCACGGGGATTACTACAATTGAGCGCACATCTTTTGAGCAGGATGTCGAGCAAATCCGGCAAATAGTTAATGAACGCGAGGTGCAAATCCTGGTGATGGGTTTGCCTTATTCAATGGATGGCTCATTAGGATTTCAAGCGCGTCAAGTTCAAAAATTTACTACAAAACTTGCTAAAGCACTGAAACTGCCTGTGGAATATGTGGATGAGCGATTAACTTCATTTCAAGCAGAACAACTGCTGATAGCTGAGAACCGCTCCCCGTCACGCCATAAAGGTTTGATTGACCGCAAGGCAGCCGCTTTGATTTTACAACAATGGCTGGATGCCAAGCGTGCCAGATCCCGCAGTTCAGTTGCGGCTATTGAATATTGATACCTTTTAACATGATATTCTGAAAACGATTAGCCAGCAGTTGTATCTACGTATAAAGCTATTTGGTTGACATAATTATGTCGTTAAATGGTTAAGCGATTTTCAAAGTTGCTGGTATTTATTAAATTTCTTTCTACATTTCGGCTATGTTTTCCTCTCCATTTCCTGAAGAAAATGATAACGCTCATGCGGGTTCCATTACTTTAACCGATGACAAAGGGCGATCGCTCGAATGTTACATAGAGCATTCCCTTGAAGTCGATGGACAAGAATACGTTTTACTTCTTCCTGTAGACTCACCTGTAGAAATTTTTTCTTGGGAAGGTGACGGTGAGGAAGAAGAAGCGGTTCTGGTAGAAGATGATACCATTATTGAGCAAATTTTTGCCACAGCCCAAGCTGTATTATCTGAGCAAAACCTGATATTGAAGAACACAGCTTATGCTCTGACTGTTGCAGGTGATTTAACGCCCGTTGAAGAATCAAAACTGTTCACCTTAGAAAACGAAGACGAAGATGCAGATTTAGAGCCAGTGCAATTACAGCTAGTTGCTAGCTTCTATGATGGA
>NZ_JAIVFR010000908.1 GCF_020829685.1 Nostoc sp. CHAB 5715
GCATTTTAGATGCAACTTGGATTTTAGACTCCATACCCATGGCTTGCATAACTTCATCAGTTGATTGAAAACGGCGGTTAACAGCTTTTTGCAGCAACTTATTGAGAATTTGGGCCAAGCGATCGCTAACTTTGTTAGTAAGATATTGTTGCCAGACCCAACAATTATTAGCAATATCATATAAATCAAAAGGATAAATCTGGGTAAGTAAGTAAATACAAGTTACACCCAAGCTATATAAATCACTAGCAAAAACCGCTTTTCCCTTCGCTTGCTCTGGTGCAGCGTATTCTGGACTGCCGATAGTAGTTTCAGATGTTAGCCGCTCAATTTCTGTGACGATTTTCGCAGTGATAAAATCGACTATGACAAAATCCCCCTTCTTGGTAATTGGGGATCTACGGATGATATTGTGGGGTTTAATATCGCGGTGGATGATGTGGCGATCGCTAATAAACTGAAAAACTGGCAACACATCTTCTAAAAGTTGCCAAATCTGAGTTTCATTAAAAGCACCTTCTTCTTCAACCACCTCAGCTAAATTACTGCCTGCAATAAATTCCTGCACTAAATAAAAATGCCCATCCTGCTGAAAATAAGTTAATAATGTGGGAATTTGCGAATGCTTTCCTAATTTTTCTAGCTGTTGCGCCTTTTGTTGAAAAGTAATAGAAGTCTCGTATTCCAGCAATAATTCTTGAACGACGCAAGGAACGGGCGGAAACTGGCCCTCATCTACAGCGAGGAAGGTTTTACAGAATCCCCCTTTACCAATCTGCTTGATTAAACGATAACGTTCTTGTATCAGCAAAGTTTTTATGCCAAAATTATCAACTGTTCATGGTGAGAGACACACTCAGGTATTGTATAGGAATCGTATTTGATTTTTGAAATTATCTACATAGGCGGGGAGTGGGGAGTAGGGAATAGGGAATAGGGAATTAGGCTTTTCGAGTTGTCCCGAGCTTTTTCAGAAATCAAATATTAGTCCTATATTGTAATTAAGCCTTTGAATTCTCGTACTGGCGATCGCCCTTGCGTTACCCTGCGCGATCGCTTTTACAGTTATTAGTTAGAGACCGTTTATAAAGCGATCGCAATGTAGACTGATTATCTTTAAGCTTGATTTTCTGCATCAAATATTTGTGATACTTTGAAATTTAGTTGACCCAATTGTGGAGATACAACTAAATTACTACCAGCAAAGTTACCTATCTCAGTGTAAGTTTTGTCAGTAAGTTCTAAGATTAATATAGTTTTAGTTTCGGGGTCGATAATCCAATATTCAGGAATACCACAATCTTGATACTGCGATCGCTTGGCGATGAAATCTCTATCTCGTTGCAATTCTCCTGGACTAACCACTTCAATCACCAGTAGAGGAGGTAGCATTGACAAGCGAATAGTATTACGTTTTGCTAACTGCTGAATATGCTCTTGGCGAATAATTGTCAAGTCAGGATAACGGTTTCTGGGTTCTCCTCTGACTTCCAGTTCTAAACCATGTCCTCGAACTCGATCAATCCCTACAACCATCGCAAAAATCAGGAAAAGACGATTTGCAATCTGAACATTAGTTCCTGATTCTGGAGGCATCTCGATTAACTCTCCATTAAACAACTCATAGAGTTTATCTGAGCTATCATCATAAGATAGATATTCTTCAAAGCTTTGAAATCTATGTTTAATTTGTACCATCAGGGTTGCTCCATGATGAGTCTCAATGCAAGTTTAGCTTAATTTACCTTACCCTCCCTAACCCTCCCCCATGTATTGGGGAGGGAAGTAGATTTCCTGTTTGGGTAGGATAGCACATCTGTGATACTCTACGGGATGTTGCTAATGTTGCTTATCCACCGGAAAATTAACAATTATAGGTGGAATACCGTTTTCTGTATTTGATTGTGTTTGAGTAACTATTGGTTGTGGATGCAAAGGCGTTGGTGTAATCTCACCGTTTTTAGCAGTTTGATTCCATAAAATCAGGGATAGTAGCCCATCTACTAAGCCGTTATTGCTGCCGTTACCACTAACTAAGACATCTGGTATCAAGCGGACATTGCGATCGCCTATAATCTGCATCAGTTGCATTGCTGTATAACCTTGTGAACCTAAGGCTTCCACACCAGCTTGGTATGTCTCAGCTTTGGCGTTACCTGTGGCGCGAATACCTTCAGCCTCAGCAATTGCCCGGAGTTTTGTCCCCTCGGCTTCACCAGTCGCCTGCTTAATTTGGGCTTGGGCTTTCAAATCGGCAATCTGTACACTCTGCTCTGATTGCACCATTTCTTGCTGAATCTCAGCCAGTGCTGTCTCCCGGACAAGTTGTTGCCGTTGGGTTTGCGCCATCTGCTGAACTTCGTAAGTTTTGCGTTGTTCCTCAGCAATTTTACGTTCTGTCAGCGTGTGCATTAATTCTTCTGGTGGGGTAATCAAACCAATCAAAGAATCCACCGCTTGCACATCATAAGCACGTAAGGCAGATTTAACGTATTCGGAGGCTTCAACTTGGCGTTCGCTTCGCGCAATCAAGAAATCCAAGATAGTATACTCTTGAGCCGAGTTACGGAAATAATTCCCCACAATTGGACGCAAAACCTGATCGATGACGTTTTGCATCGAACCTAAGCGTGAAATAACTTTCGGCGCATCTGAAGCACCGATGTGGATAATTTGGAATATCTCTAAACTAAAGGTGAAACCATCAAATGATAGCAGTTTCAGCGCCTGCAAGTTTGTATCATAACCGTGCTTACCGCTAATCCTTTCAGTAAAGTTTAAGACGATATTTGTTGTTGGTACTAGCTCAATTTTCATTACCTTAGTGTTGAGCGGGTGTTTCCCAGGATACAACGGCTCAACCCAAACGCCCTTATGTCCTTGGTTTACCAAATTCCCGTGGGTGAAAGCTGCATTTGTACTCAGATAATGACGTGTATTTACTTGCAGGAGATGAAGTAGTAATTAGCAAAGCAGGTAAACAAACATATGGAGTTGATAGATTTTTCTCCAGCCTAAGTGATAAGTCAATACCAGGA
>NZ_JAIVFR010000909.1 GCF_020829685.1 Nostoc sp. CHAB 5715
GCGAACTCGAAAATATTGCTGCACAGCCTGTTTCCGGCTGGTATAAATCTGTCCCGTACTCTGGAAACCTTAGATATCCCCCTTCATATTCCCCTACATTCAGGTTAATGGTCATAGAGAGACGACGGTAAGCAGTACTCTCTGTACAATTGTCACGATGTAGACCAAGGTATCCACCACTACTTGCCTCATAGCCAAAAATACTAAAACCCTCAAATCGAGTAACTTGAAAGTGAAACGCTTTCTGGATTTCAGGGCGAACCCGATTCCGAATGGAATGTTTAAGGCGCTCCAGTGTCTCTCCTTCTTTAAGCTTATGGTTTCGTCGAATAGCTTGTTTGTAGTCAATACGTTCATTCCATTTTCCGTTCTCCTCAATCAGGTGAGTAGTATCTTCATTTCCTTCAGTTTCCCAAATGTTAATGAGGTGTTTACAAAAATCAACATCTAAAACGTTTGGGATGAAAAGAACTGGTGCCTGCATTGTAATTTTACGAGGGCAGTCTATAGATTTAGTCATCACTTTACTAATTCTTATTCCAAGAAAAATGTGAGCATTCAGAACTTAGCAGTCAGCTATCTAAGAGATGAGATGGGTATGCTTTATCTCCACGTTGAGCGGCTGTTGGGCTTAACCTTTTTCGTAAGATACGTTAAGGACTAAATGTTGATAGGTGGGCGAACGCAAGGTTCGCCCTGAACGAGTATCAAAGTCTTCTTACTACAAAAAAGTTAGTTTTAACTTCATGTAGATTAAGGCTTCTCTTTTCTAAATAGGACTTACGCACTTACAACGAAAAAACAAGGCTTTGCGATTGTTTCCCTTCGGTCGCAATGACAAAATTACGTTATTGTTGCGTAAGTCCTGCTAAAGTTTCCTTCCCCTAGCATAAAAGGATGTTTGAAAAATTCTTTTGTGGATAGTAAAATGTTCTAGACACCTTAAGTGCCCCGATAATAAATTAGAGGACTTTGATTCCGATTGTCCCTTTTGAAGAAGGGCTAGGGGGGATCAATAAGTGCCTAAAATCTAGAACTAACCATTTTTCAAACAACCTATAAGAAGAGCCGTAGAACCATTCTCATCAGTGTTATAGTACAGAACCTACATCAAGTTTTGCTATCCCTAAGGAAGCTATCCCTAAGGAAGCTATCCCTAAGGAAGCTATCCCTAAGGAAGCTATCCCTAAGGAAGCTGTTGCTAAAGAAGCTGTTGCTAAGGAAGCTGTCGCTAAAGAAGCTGTCGCTAAGGAAGCTGTTGCTAAAGAAGCTGTTGCTAAAGAAGCTGTTGCTAAGGAAGCTGTTGCTAAAGAAGCTGTCGCTAAGGAAGCTGTTGCTAAACCACCTATGATTTCATTGCATTCTTTGTCATCTAAATCGGTCACCGAGATTTCGGAATCCAGTTTGTAGATATTAATTTCAGCCATTTGGAAATATTCTCCTAAGTGAATTTGTTGTGATTGTAATTAGGTTTTGTCTGCAAACTGCAAAATTTATAATTTTGAGCTGCTAACTATTCATCTGATTTACATCTCTCTTTTTCGCAAAGAATCAGGTTGGTTTAATAGTTTTTTCGCAAAGCTGACTTTGCAGACCGATTACTCGTATAGCAGGACTGACTTTTCCCGTTAATAAAGCCCACAAAAGCAAGCCATCGCACTCATAGATAGCACTTTGGTTCAACTCACTGTAATAACTGTTCCTAAACTCTCATTCGCCAATCTATCCACTGCACACACGGCATAGGTTCCCGGTAGTTGGACGGTAGCGAAGGTTGTGCCAGCAGATAAAATTCGCCCAATTGTCCAAGTATCGCCAGTTTGCCGATAAAGTGTCCAGGAGCGAACTGGCTGATTATCTCCAGGCTGCCAACTCAGTTTGCGGTTATTTACTTGTAGTCCAATTGGTGGAGGGGGTGGTGTTGTATTCTCCCAAGACAAAGTTGGAGGTAGCGCAGGTTTATTATAAAGCAGACTTTGGAATCTATCAGCAATTCCCTGACTATTTTCCGTCAAAACACCGACATTAAAAAAGATATTCCCTAGTGACAACTGTCCAGCCTGGCTACGACTAATTTTCACCTGCTTTTCAATCTCATCACTCTCCCGACTTTTATTGCTTGGTTCTGTCAGATTGTTACCAGCGTAAACGTGTCTTTGCTTTGTGTTTACCTGTGTCCACCACTTTAACAACGCCGAATAACTTTGTTGTGGTTGGTCTGTGCGCCAGTAAAGTTGAGGCGCGATATAATCAATCCAGCCTTCTTCTAACCATTTTTTCGCGTCGGCATACAGCACGTTGTAAGCATCTAAGCCAGTAATACCAGTGGGTTGTCCGGGGCGATAAATCCCAAAGGGACTAATACCAAATTTAACGTCGGGTTTAGTTAGTTTAATTCCCTGCCAGAGGCGCTGTACCATTCTGTTAACATTGTCCCGTCGCCAGTCGCCAAGGCTGAGTGTACCACCGGCTGCTTTATATGCAGTGTATGTTTTGTCATCGGGGAAAGGTTGTCCCTCGATGGGATATGGATAGAAATAATCATCTAAGTGAATGCCATCAACATCATAGCGCTTCACTACATCGAGAATTACGTTGTAAGCTCTATCCTGAACTATTTTCAGTCCTGGGTCCATCCAGCGTTGAGTTTTCCACAAATAAACGCTTTCTGGATTGGTGGCTGCTATGTGGGGACGGACTGTTTTAGCTGGGTTGGTGGAAGTGCTGGCGCGGTAGGGGTTGAACCAAGCATGAAGTTCAATATTGCGCTTATGACATTCTGCGATCGCAAACGCCAAAGGATCGTAAAATGGTTCTGGTGCTTGACCCTGAGTTCCTGTAATCCAAGCACTCCAAGGCTCTAATTGAGATTCATATAAAGCGTCTCCCTCCGGTCGCACCTGGAAGATGAGAGCATTGAAGTTTAGCGCTTGTAATTTACTAATAATCTCGCTGAGTTCAGCTTTTTGTTGGGCAACAGAAAGTCCTGCCTTGGAAGGCCAATTACTATTCCACACACATGCTACCCAC
>NZ_JAIVFR010000090.1 GCF_020829685.1 Nostoc sp. CHAB 5715
CGGCGAAGTACTTCCTTACATTATACCTGTATTCACTACCCGAAACGGCATCAGGTGTCGCTCCGGAAAGGGTAGTCGACAGCACCGAGTAGGAAGCCACTCCTCTGATATAAATGAAATCCATGTTCTCAACTGAGTATCCGGTGGGAACGGTATAATAGAAGTTTTCTCCGACAGCAAACTGCCTGTATTCATTCCTATAGAAATTGGCTCCGGGGCCGCCTGTGTTAACTTCTCTGCCGACGACATAACCAAGGGTACCGGAAGAAGTAGAAGTATTACACTCTCTGACTGTGATGGTTTGGCCTGCACTTGCGTATTGCATCATCCCCACGACCGTAAAGTTACCTGAATCAGGAACACCAAAGACAATATCAGCATCTACAAAGGATTCTTTAGCTAGTTGATGTCCTAACCGCATCCGATAGCTGTACAAACTCTCGTTGTGCATGACGCTATCAGGGCGGGCAAAGTAAATCATCTCAAAGATACACAATTTCCTCTGGGGCTTTTGACTCCAATGATAGGAAGCCAAACCTTCTTCAGTAATCCAAACTAATTCGCCTGGTTCTACGTCTCGCAGGTATTCGGCTCCAATGATGTCTAAACCACAAGTCTCGGAAGCCAAAACGTAACCAACTGGATTACCAGCCAAAGTGCCAATCACTAGAGGGCGAATGCCATTGGTGTCCCGGACACCCATAACGCCGTTAGGAGTGCCAATAACTAAACTAAAAGCTCCTTGGCAACGATGGAATGCCTGAATTGAACCTTCTAGCCAATCTGCGCCAGCGTTAATGGCTTCTGCGATCGCAAAAGCGATCATTTCTGAGTCTGTTGTCGTGATTAAGTTGCATTTTTTCTCAAGCAACTCTTGACGCAATTGTACGGTATTGACTAAATTACCATTGTGTGCTAAAGCTAATGAACCTAAGCGAGTTTCCAGTATTGCAGGTTGGGCATTAACTTTGCGGCTAGAACCTGTGGTGGAATAACGAGTGTGACCAACAGCAAGGTTACCAGGCAAATGATCCAAGATGGATTCATTGAAAACTTGAGACACCAAGCCCATATCTTTGTGGAGGTGTACTTGTGTACCCTCAAAGGTGGCAATACCGGCTGATTCTTGACCCCGATGCTGGAGGGCATACAATCCAAAGTAGGTCAGTTTAGCAACGTTTTCTCCTGGTGCGTAGATGCCAAAAACACCACAAGCTTCTTCTGGCTTGTCAGGCTGATTTTCATGACTATTGATTGGGTTGTTGGTCTGGTCGGGGTATTCATCCGAAGTGACAGAATGAATCGAAATCATGCTAACTTTGCTCCTGGTGGGGGGGTCAAGTCACTGGGATTATGTCTATAGATAGTTGCAGTTTTCTTAATAAATCTTTAACCATCTATTAAAACAGTACCGTACTTATGATCAGAGACGCTAATAAAAGAGTTAGGAGTTAGGAGTAGAGACGCGATTAATCGCGTCTGTTTTTATTCCTAACTCCTCACTTTCAACTCCTAACTTCTTTAGGGTTAGTGGTATGGATGGCAAGACGCCTAGCGATCGCGTGGGAATAACGATCGTTGATATCTTCGATCCTAACTTTGATTAAGGCTTGGTTATCAGTAGTGAAAACCCCCAAACCCGTCTCATAATTCCGAACCGTTCCCAGTTTTTGCCACTCTTGACCCAGATGTTCCTGTAAGTATGATTCCCAAATTTCTTGTTGTTCTGATGCTACAGATACTAAAATCCTGGCACTACCTTCGGCAAACAACACCTCATCCAACCGAGGCAGTGCGGTCTTGGGGTCTCCCCAAGTGGAGCAACTGCCGTGGTTTAACTGCGTTGGTGCTATTTCTAAATTGATTTCGGCACCAAGATTGCCAGAAATGCAACATTCTGCTAATGCGATCGCCAATCCCCCCTCAGCACAATCATGGGCTGAACGTACCCAACCATTACGAATTCCTTCACGGCAAACTTTCTGGACGCGGCGTTCCAAGTCAAAATCTACCCGTGGTGGTTTTCCGGCAACAGTACCGTGGATAGTGGCTAAATACTCCGATGCTCCCAAACTGATTTTGGATGCCACAGGCAATCCGAGAAGATAAATTATATCGCCGACTGCTTGCCAACCTTGACCACAAATTTTGGTGATATCGGGAATCAAGCCCACCATACCCACTACTGGGGTGGGATAAATAGGTTGTGGGATGCCTTGGGCATCAAGAGTTTCATTGTACAAAGAGACATTACCGCCTGTAACGGGTGTTGCCAATTCTCGACAACCTTCTGCCAAACCGCGACAAGCTTCTGCCAATTGCCAGTAACCAATCGGTTTTTCTGGAGAGCCAAAATTCAGGTTATCCGTCACCGCCAGAGGTTCTGCACCCACGCAGCTAAGATTGCGTGCAGCTTCTGCCACTACTGCCTTAGCTCCTTCGTAGGGGTCAAGATAAACATAACGAGGATTGCAATCTACCGTCGCCGCCACTCCTGATTTTAGATTTTGGATTTGGGATTTTAGATTGGAGATTTCTTCAAGGGGACGCAAACGGATAACAGCCGCATCTGCACCACCTGGTAATATTACAGTATTATTTTGTACTTGATGGTCATACTGACGATATACCCAGTTTTTAGATGCGATCGTGGGTGTATCGAGCAAAGTTAACAGAATATCATTCCAACTTTGCACGCCTTCTTGCAGTTCTATTCCAGCAGTTGTGCAAGGAGGTAAGGAATCAGGTTTCCATTCCCAAGCTTGACGTGCATATTCTGGCAGTTCTGTCAACAATTCGCGTTCATATAGTGGGGTATTCTCCGCCAAAGCCTCGGCGGGAATTTTTGCTGCTACTTCACCCTGAAAGAGAATCCGCACGATGGGTTCAGCGATGACAGTACCAGCGACAACGGCTTGAAGTCCCCAACGGTGAAAAATGTCGATTAATTCCTGCTCACGCCCTTTGTGGGCAACGAACAGCATTCGTTCTTGAGATTCCGAAAGCAGATATTCATAGGGAACCATCTCCGTTTCTCTGACAGGAATTTTATCTAAATCGAGTTCAATTCCCACACCGCCTTTTGCCGCCATCTCTGAGGTAGAACAGGTGATACCGGCTGCTCCCATATCTTGGGCGGCAACAACTGCACCTGTCTTAAACGCCTCCAGACAAGCTTCAATTAACGACTTTTCCAGAAATGGATCGCCCACTTGCACAGCAGGGCGATCGTCTATTGACTGATCGCTCAATTCTGCACTGGCAAAACTTGCGCCTCCCATGCCATCGCGCCCGGTAGTGGAACCAACATAAAGCACGGGGTTGCCTAAGCCAGATGCTCCAGATTTGACAATTTCTGGTGTTTCCATTAATCCTAGTGCCATAACGTTCACCAGGGGATTACCAGAATAAGCCGGGTCAAAGTAAACTTCGCCGCCAACAGTGGGTACTCCCACACAATTACCATAATGGGCAATTCCTGCCACTACACCTTGGAACAGCCTTTGAGTTTTGGCATCTTCTAAAGAACCGAAGCGCAGTGAGTTTAATAGAGCAATGGGACGCGCACCCATTGTAAAAATATCTCTGAGAATACCGCCTACTCCCGTTGCTGCACCTTGAAATGGTTCTACAGCTGATGGGTGGTTGTGGGATTCAATCTTAAAAGCTAGTTGGAGTCCGTCACCCAAATCTACAACACCAGCATTTTCACCAGGGCCCACGAGGATGCGGGGCCCCTCAGTGGGAAATTGTTTGAGTAGAGGTCGAGAATTTTTGTAACAGCAATGCTCTGACCACATCACCCCAAACATTCCCAGTTCAGCTTTGTTGGGATGACGCCCTAAGCGACGGACAATTTCTTCATATTCTTCTGGTTTAAGACCTTCAGCAGCGATTTCTTGCGGGGAAAAGAAAGCAGGAGATGTGGCGGTCATGGAAATAATGCACCAATTGTACAGAGCATTATTCTATCGATTTACTTACCTTGTAGGTGCAGTTATTGGATGGTTTATGGCTAAATGCTAAAGATTAACTAAATATATTTACTTAATAAATATTCGTAATACGTTTAAAGATAAACTGTATTAAATCCTGAAGTAGTGATAATTGTACTGAGTAGAAAGTAATAAAATTTTATTTTGTTGTAACGTGCATAGATAATTTCCAGGCTATAGAAATGGCTATCAGCCTGTCTAGACAAGCCATTATTCTGAACGCGATGCCTGCGGTGGTCACTGAGCGCAGCCGAAGTGCGGACTACGCCTACGCACTTCCATCAATGTGAGTATTTAAACCTAATTCAGAGGATTTTGATTATGCCTAGACTTACCGTTCCACCAAATTTCATTGGCACCACTGGTTCCGACACTTTAATAGGGGAACAGTTAAATGTATCCGTGGCAACTGGTATTGATATTTTAACTGGAGGTTTCATTTATACGCGCTCAGGAAAAGACACGATCGCTGGCATCGCTACAGGCGAAAACGACCTCGAAGGTAGCAGCAACGGCGGTAGTGGGACAGGCATCGCCAATAGTGGCAAATTGAATGCGGGCGATGGAGAAGACACGATCGCAGGTACTGGTCAGGGCGGTAACGGCGGCAAGGGCATCGAACTCGCTCCTGGAGGCGATGGTGGTAGTGCGATCGGCATCGCCAATAGTGGCAGTTTGAATACAGAGAACCGAAACGACGCGATCGCGGGTACAGGGAAGGGCGGCAACGGCGGCATCGGTGGCAACGGCGGCGATGGTGGTACTGGGACAGGCATCACCAATAGTAGTACTCTAAATGCAGGGGACGGAAACGACACAATCACTGGCACTGGTCAGGGCGGCAACGGTGGCAGGAGTAACGAAAGTCTGCTGATCCCTGGTGACGGTGGAGATGGAACTGGCATCACCAATACTGGCAGTCTGAATACAGGGGACAGAGAAGACACGATCACTGGCATCGGTACTGGCGGCAATGGCGGTAGTAGCGGAGGTGGAAATCCTGACGACGGGGGCGCCATAATCGGGGTCGGTGGAGCTGGGACAGGCATCACTAACAGTGGCAATTTTAATACAGGGGATAGAAAAGATAGGATCGTCGGTACAGGGAAGGGCGGCAATGGCGACTATATTTTTGGTAATCGCGGCTACGGCGGAACTGGGACAGGCATCAGTAACAGTGGCAATTTTAATACAGGGGACGGAGAAGACACGATCGCCAGTACTGGTACTGGTGGCAACGGCAGCAATGGCCGCAACGGTGGCGGCCCCGGTGGAGATGGCATCGGCATCGCTAACAGTGGCAAACTGGATACGGCAGACGGAGAAGACACGATCACCAGTACAGGGAAGGGCGGCAACGGCGGCTACGCTGGCAATGCGGGAGGTGGTGACGGCGGGACTGGGACAGGCATCGCCAACAGTGGCAGTTTGAATACAGGGAATGCAAAAGACACGATCGCTGGTATCGGTACTGGCGGCAACGGCGGCGCCGCCGTTGGCAGCGGTAGCGGTGGTACTGGGACAGGCATCAGCATCAGCAACAATGGCAGTCTGAATGCAGGAGACGGAGAAGACACGATCATCGGCATCGGTACTGGGGGCAACGACGGCAACGGCGGCGTCAGCAACGGCACTGGTAGTGGGATCGGCATCGCTAACAGTGGCAGTTTAAATGCAGGAGACGGAGAAGACACAATCACCGGTATCGGTACTACTGGCATCCCCAACTACATCATCTACTTCAACGTCATCAGCATTACTGGGACAGGCATTATTAACAGTGGCACTCTGAATGCAGGGAACGGAAAAGATGCGATCGCCGGTACCGGAACTGGCAGCAACGGCGACAATGATGGCAACGGTGGAGCGGGGACAGGTGGGACAGGCATCGCTAACAGTGGCACTTTAAATGCAGGGGACGGAGAAGACACAATCACTGGCATCGGTACTGGGGGTAACGGCGGTATTATCCGCAACGACGGCGGAACTGGGATCGGCATCATCAACAGTGGCAAACTGGATACGGGAAACGGAAAAGACACGATTATCGGGACTGGTACTGGTGGCATAGGCAACCTTACTGCCGACGGCATCGGCGACGCTGGTGCTGGAACCGGCATCCAGAACACTAAAGACGGCACTATCACTACAGGGTGGGGCAACGACACGATTACGGGTTATGGAAACAGTTCTGGAACAAACTCCACCGCCTATGGCATCGTCAACGATGGAATAATTGATACCGGCAAGGGTTGTGACAAGCTTACTGGACAGGCTACAGCAACAATTGGTGGTACTGCCTATGGCATTTATGGACAAGGAATTATCAAGACTGGCGATGGCAATGACGAAATTATCGCCACCAGTATCCTAGATGGAGTTCAACAAAAAGTCTCTATCGGTGGCGGCATCAACATTGCTCTGGGTGCTGGCGATGACTACTTCAAAGGGTTCGGTGCTGCAACTGTTGATGGCGGAGACGGTTTTGATACCCTCGATCTGAGAGCTTTCAATCGCTCCCAACTGCTGGTATCTGGTGTTATTTCTGGCAATACCCTTAAAAGTGCCAACATCACTTTCAACAACAATGAAAACCCCATTAGCTTCTCTACCACTGGCTTTGAGAAATTTATCTTTGCAGATAGCTCTTTCTCTTACAGCACTTTAGCAAACGGGGCATAGGTTTGTTAATTCCTCTATCTCGTGTTTTAACCTTTGGAGAAAGCTGAAGTATAAACCTAACCATTGTACTGAACCTAAGGGGCAAGAATCAATCATGAAAATGCACTATGGGGGACAGAGAATTATTCTATCGATTTACTTGCCTTGCAGATGCAGTTCTAGGAATGCAGATAATTCTTCTTGAATATTTCTTTTTGAACTACTTGAATCACCAAGTTGTAAGCTTGCTCTTGGGATAAGTTCAAACTGTAGCCGTTTAAAGTTATGAAGGTATCCATAACCGCAAATGCAGTGCGCTTATTGCCATCAATAAACGGATGGTTCATTGCTAAATGGTACAGGTATGCTGCTGCTTGCTCGTGAATTGTAGGATGGAGAAGTTCGCTGCCAAAAGTAGCTTGAGGTTGTGCCAATGCTGAATCTAGCAAACCTTCGTCTCTGACACCAGATGTTCCACCAAAGCTGTTTATCTCATCTTGGTGAATGTCTAGGACTTGAGAAATAGAAAGAAATCTAGGAGTCTGCAAGGCGACGGTAAACCTCCTGCCATTTCTGTTTAGAAGCTAAATAAGCCTGCCATACCTCTTCATCTGAGGCAATCTGATTTGAGGCAGTATTTTCTAACTTGTCTTCATTTTGTTCAATCTCGCGGAAAGATTGGGCAAAATCAGGAATATTTAATAATAGTTTCTCAGTTGCTTCGCTTTCTTCTGTTTTTTGTAGATAAGCAATAATTGCAACTGCTACTCGCAACTTCTCAGGAGAAAGTTGACGCAAACGGCTTTCGGCTTCTGATAAATAAGTGCTGTGCTTTTGTCCTGTTGCCATCGTTACCCCAAGCTAGGTTCGTTGCCAGTTATGAATCAGTTTTGTTGCTAACTCTAGCTTATCGCGCTATTGTGATTTACTCAATGAAGGCAACTGCAAAAACACTTAATTTCCTGCCAATTAAACTGAAGGTTGATAATTTGAGTAATTTTACTATTATCACAAATAAACGCTTGTTTGTAAAATTAAGATTAACTAAATGCAACATTATTGAAATAGTAAAATGAATTTTCCTATAATCTTTATTCTGGCTAGTCACAGTCCTAATCCATTGGAATGGAGTATTATTATTGCTATAGTCGGCGCAATTTCAGTTGGTTCGGGTATAGCTGCTACTGGGATTGTTTCTATTGCAAGTACAGTAATAACAATGCTTATAGCAGGAGCTAGTATAGAGGCGATATCAGCAGCAGTAGGAGCAATGCTTAATACAATTGGTGCAACCACCGCATCATTTGAATTAGTAGCTATGTTAGTGAATGGCGTTAAAAATATTTTGGGATGCTAATTCATTTATGTTGCAAAGCGTGATGCCTACGGCGGCAAGCTACGCATTTCTACTTTTGTGTAAATTTAAGCGCGATATTTAAAGATAAGTTAACTAAGTAAGATTGGTACAATTTTTAACGCTATAGTTTGCGGATATCTACTGGTACTCAGAGATTATTCGGGTATATGCAGTTTAGTTGTAACAATCATGTGACGAGAATCACACATATCTATGATTAGGATCGTCTCCCTGCCATCCCCAGCTAGGCATAATTAATGACAACTGAACTCTAGCCGAGTCATTAATAGGGAACACACTTAATAGCCGACAGCCTTAATCAAGGACTGTCGGTTTTTTATGTTTGGATGCCCAATGCCCAATGCCTAATGCCCAATGCCCAATGCCCATATCCATAAAATTTCCCCACAACTGGTTGGTAACTTGACAGAGGTTTTGCCACAGCCACTACCAAATGTGGGGAAGGTATGATCAAATTGGGTATCTTATGCCTATCGAGCGCTAATATATTACACTCACTCTAGTAGACCGGAAGTATACTCCTAAAACCAGCACACACTTTGTATTAAGACATCGCTTGAATGATGTAATCAAAGTAGGGTCCTGCTTCGGCAGCGTCTTCTGCACTCAGTAAGCTAAGGGAGGCTGTTTTGAGGGAATTGATCGCTTCTACCATTCCAGGCACGGGAACGCCCAATGAGTTGTACATTTCCCGCACACCAATCAAACCAATTTTTTCAATTGGCTCTTTGTCGCCGGCAAGCACACCATAAGTAATTAGACGCAAGTACCAGCCAAAATCACGGATACATAGCGAGCGTTGGCGTTCTCCGTAAGCATTACCTCCGGGGGAGATAAAGTCAGGACGCTTCTGCCAAAGTTGTTTAGTTGCTTCTTGAACTATCTTTTTTTCGTTTTCGGCTAAGGTAGCCGCAATCCGCGTCCGTTGTACGCCGGTTTCCAAAAAGTCTTTGATGTTTTGAAGTTCGCCACTGCTGGGATAACGCAGTTCGTCGTCGGCTTTGAGAATAACTTGGCTAATTACAGTCATGATTATTGAAATCACCTGAAATATTATCTGTTAGTTTAGCGAGTTGGAGGTACACAAGTGAAGGGATAGGAGCTACTTATGTATTGAATTTATCTGTTTGGGGAGTGGGGGAGATGAGGGAGCAGGGGGAGATGAGGGAGCAGGGGGAGATGAGGGAGATGAGGGAGAAGATTAATAACCAATGCTCAATGCCCAATGCCCAATGTTCAATGCCCAATGCCCAATAACAAATGACTAATGACTAAAATAATTTGGCAACAGGGTGAATTAATTGAAGTAACGATCGCTAACCTGAGTGATACAGGTGATGGTGTGGGACGCGCTGATGAGCGTGTTGTGTTTGTCCCAGATACTGTACCAGGCGATCGCGCCATTGTCCGCTTGGTACATGTTAAACCAAAATACGCCCACGGGAAGCTCCAGGAGCTATTGGAACCATCCCCCCACCGTATCCGACCTAGTTGTATTGTGGCGGATAAATGCGGTGGTTGCCAGTGGCAGCATATCAATTATGATTACCAGCTAGTAGCCAAGCAAAATCAAGTTATCCAAGCTTTGGAACGCATTGGCGGCTTTGTCCAACCACCGGTAGATCCGGTACTCGTCGCCTCTTCTGCTTTAGGCTACCGTAATAAATCTACATATCCTCTGGGTATATCGGCAACAGGACAGGTACAAGCTGGTTACTACCAAAAAGGTAGTCACCAATTAATTAACTTAAATCAATGTCCAGTCCAAGACTCCCGATTAAATCCCTTACTTGCCGAAGTTAAGCAGGATATCCAACAACGGGGTTGGCGAATCTATGACGAACAGCGCCACCTTGGACAAATTCGCCATCTTGGTTTACGCATTGGCCGATACACTGGAGAAATGTTGCTGACTTTGGTGGTGAAAGACTGGAATTTATCAGGAATTGAAACCCAAGCCCAGGAATGGTTAAAGCGTTATCCGCAGTTAGTAGGAGTGTCGCTCAACCGCAATAGCGATCGCACAAATGCTATCTTTGGATCAGAAACTCGTTGCATCGCTGGAGTCCCCCACCTGCGTGAAAATTTTGCTGGACTGGAATTTCAAGTGCGCCCAGATACATTTTTCCAAGTGTATACAGAAACAGCAGAGGCACTATTGCAGGTAATTCAATCAGAACTCAATCTTCAAGGGCATGAGTTGCTAGTTGATGCCTACTGTGGTATAGGGACTTTAACTTTACCCCTCGCTAAAAAAGTCCGGATTGCTACAGGATTAGAAGTGCAACCAGCAGCAGTAGAACAAGCTATTTTGAATGCCCACCGTAACGGAATTGATAATGTGACATTCCAAGTCGGGGCAGTAGAGAAATTGCTTACCAAAATGGGCATAATACCAGAAGTAGTAATACTCGATCCGCCACGTAAGGGTTGCGATCGCGCAGTCATCGACACTTTACGGCAATTGAAACCATCTCGGATAGTTTACGTCAGCTGTAAAGTAGCCACCCTCGCCCGCGACCTGAAATTGCTTTGTCAAGATGGGCAATATACTATCACACGGGTACAACCTGCTGATTTTTTTCCTCAAACTGCTCATGTTGAAGCTGCCGCCTTTCTTGTGCTATCACATTTGGACAAGGATAGTAATTCCTTTGCAAAAACTGAAATTTGAAATTTTTAGTCTAGTGCATACTAAAGATGCTAAAATTGAATTAAGGCAAAAATAAAAATTCATTTTGTTTAAATAAATTCAAGCTGCATAGGTTTTTAGAAATATGAATTGGATTGTGTAAATGACAAATCGGCAATTAACTAGAGTATGCTAATACTCTGTCAAATTAGTAGCATCTTTTTAAGTTGCTAAATCCATTATCAAAACTATTCCAGCCGTTATCTATCTAAACAATCCCAACTCATACTATAGAGCTAATGCTCCCTAGCATTTTCAAAATTTAGTTTTAAAGACGCAAGTTTGAAGGCAGCATGACCACCTCAATTTTATCAGGGTGCCTGTAATAGCAAACTGATGTCTAGCTAACTGAAAGCTATGGGGTTTCTCTTGTGATTACAATTTCACTCCGTCCAGTTGCACGTTATTAGGGCACTATTAGCTTTGCCTCAACCCTCTACCTTTGTCCAATATTAGATTTACTGTTGGCAGAAATCCCAGCAAAATTACAAGCAGAACTGCGGCTAGGACTTCAAGAAGCCCTAGTAAACGCAGCTAAACATGGCAATAATCTCGATCCCAGTAAAACAGTTGTAGTCCGTTTTTCCTTAATAGATAATCAATATTGGTGGATAATATCAGACCAGGGTAGCGGCTTTACTCCTTCATCTACTAATGAAGAAGAACCAACAGATTATCTCCCACCAGATGAGTCAGAAAGTGGTCGTGGTTTATGTCTTCTGCATCAAATCTTTGATCAGGTAGAGTGGAACCGCAAAGGCACAGAATTGAGACTTTGTAAACAAATGGAAAATCGTCCCCGTTTATCTCTGCGGCGATAAGAGGGGAGTGGGGAATGGTGAGTGGGGAGTGGGGAAAGTTATTGATTAGTTGTTTTTTACTAACTATTCCCTATTCCCTACTCCCTACTCCCTACTCTCCATTCCCCATTCCCTACTTCCCATGAGTTGGACAGGGAGGCGCAGAAATAGATCGATCTAACCAACCAATTGCTTGTTCTAATCTAGCTTGAGCTTCTAGTGGCTGATTCTTTAAAAGATACACAATAGCTGCTGCCACTTGTTCATTAGCGCGGGAATTGCGGTTAGACTTGAGGCGATGCCAATCGTTAGGGGAATAGTTAGTAAAAAAC
>NZ_JAIVFR010000910.1 GCF_020829685.1 Nostoc sp. CHAB 5715
CCACTAGCAACATTAGTGAGCCAAACGCCGCGAATTTCTGTAGTTAAAGGACTTATATTTTGGGAATGAACTGGCAGTGAAGAGACTGAAGAAACTGTTAAAATGATTACTAATCCCAAACACAGTAAGTAAGAAACACAACGGCGAGCAACCCGATTCATTTGTAAGTGTGACCTAGTGCGATCGGAATATATATAACTACAAAATAAAATTGTAATTCTCCGGATGATGTAAAAAAATGATGATTCAGAATTCAAGAGTCAGAACTCAGAATTCAGAATAGTTGAAATAATGAGAGCCAATTTTGGTCATGAATATACTTAACGATACCAAAACCTGATAAATTATGACTCCTGTACAGACGCGATTAATCGCGTCTCTCCTAACTCCTGTACAGACGCGATTAATCGCGTCTCTCTTAAAATCTTTCCACACCTTCAAATTGTTTGAGTGCCGATGCATTGGCTGCTTCACCACAAGTTCGTGGTGTGGGGAATATCTTTTCAGGATTTGCTAACCCTTTAGGATTAAAAACTTGCCGTACCCATTGCATAGTTTCTAAATCCACTTGGCTAAACATCTGTGGCATATAGCATTTTTTCTCTTCACCAATCCCATGTTCCCCAGAAATACTACCACCAACTTGGACACAAAGTTTGAGAATTTTTCCACCCATTTCTTCTACTTGCTCTAATGCTCCAGACACAGAATTATCATAAAGAATTAGCGGATGAAGATTGCCATCGCCAGCATGAAATACATTAGCAACACGATAACCGTATTGTTCACTTAATGTCTTAATCTCGTGCAAAACATAAGGCAACTGAGTTCGAGGAATTACGCCATCTTGTACATAATAATCTGGACTTAAATGCCCAGCCGCAGCAAAAGCGGCTTTGCGTCCTTTCCATAATTTCAATCTGGTTTCTGGGTCAGTAGCAGAAGTGACATTCCGCGCCCCATTCTTTTTACAAATTTCAATAACTCGCTGCTTATTTCCTGCAACTTCCACTTCTAAACCGTCAATTTCTATTAGCAAAATGGCAGTAGCATCGCGGGGATAACAATTAGTTGCTACAACATCTTCAACTGCATTGATACTGAAATTATCCATCATTTCCATACCACCAGGAATAATCCCGGCGCTGATGATGTCAGAAACAGTTGCTCCCGCAGCTTCAATGCTAGTAAAATCTGCCAACAGCACACAAATTGATTCTGCACTTTTGAGAATTCGCAAAGTAATTTCTGTGGCAATTCCTAAAGTGCCTTCAGAACCAACAAAAACACCTGTTAAATCATAACCAGGCATTTCTGGGATTTGTCCGCCTAAATCGATAATTTCCCCTTCTGGCGTGACAATTTTTAATCCCAAAACGTGGTTAGTTGTAACACCGTATTTAAGGCAATGTACGCCACCAGAGTTTTCGGCAATATTGCCCCCAATAGAGCAAATAATTTGACTAGAAGGGTCAGGAGCGTAGTAAAAACCAGCACCACTGACAGCTTGTGTTACCCAACTATTAATCACCCCTGGTTGGACAACTGTTCGTTGATTTTCCAAATCAATGCTGAGGATTTGCCGCATTAAGGAAGTGACAATTAAAACAGAATCTTCTAATGGCAAAGCGCCGCCAGATAGACCAGTGCCAGAGCCGCGTGCTATGAAGGGGATAGAGTATTGGTTGCATATTTTCACAATTTGGGCAACTTGTTCTGTAGTTCTGGGTAATAGAACCACAGCCGGACGTTGGCGATAGCCAGTTAAACCATCGCATTCATAAGTAATGAGTTCTTCGCGGCGTTGCACCACACCATTTTTGCCAAGGACAGCCTCGAATGCTTTGAGAATGGGTTTCCAGTTGCGTTGTTTTTTATCTTGCGTAAGCATAGTTTTTTAAAGTTCAAGGTAGATGTATAGAGGATTGCAGGCTTTTTTGGCACGCATTAATTACTATTGTTGCAAGAATAGCAGCTAAGAGGAGTAAAAGCGATCGCATGATTTGAGTACGGAAGATGTGATGTCTCTTAATGAGTGCGTTGAATGATGTTAGAATCTAGATATTTTGTTAATTGTAGGGCTACAGTAACATAGAGTCAGACATTTAACACCAGAGGGTGAAATGACTTACCAAGTTTTAGATTCCACCTCAAAATTAATTGCAAAGCTGCAAACCCTAGCACCCGAACAGCAACAACAGGTGTTAGATTTTGTTGAATTT
This sequence comes from Nostoc sp. CHAB 5715, assembly GCF_020829685.1. Classification (GTDB taxonomy): domain Bacteria; phylum Cyanobacteriota; class Cyanobacteriia; order Cyanobacteriales; family Nostocaceae; genus Nostoc. Next base: position 2,223 of record NZ_JAIVFR010000910.1, read on the forward strand.
TTAGCACAAAAATATGCTCAACCTCAACAATCACCCCAGGAACAGGTACTAGGTTTAAACCAAGGTAAGATTTGGATAAGTGATGATTTTAATGAACCTTTACCTGATGAATTTTGGTTAGGTGAAAGTGAGGGATGAAACTGTTATTAGACAACAAAGCAATATGAGTGAAAACCTGACTCAAAAAATTCAAAATGATTTTGATCGCATTGCTCTGTATGACCAACAGGGATGGGATCATAATAATCACTATCACCATTTTCTACTCAAACAGTTTCCAAAGCGATATAAAACCATCCTAGACATCGGTTGTGGAACAGGTGAATTTTCACGTCTTTTAGCTAAATGTACTGACAGAGTTGTTGCAATTGACTTATCTCCAAATATGATAGAAGTTGCCAAGCAACGTTCAAGACAGTATACAAATATTGATTTTCAAGAAGCCCATCGATAAGCAGGAAGTTGCTCACTTCAACCTGTTGACGGCAAATGGCAGAAATGAATGCGACGTTGAAATGATTTACTTGCTGACTCGAGAAGGATTTATCAAGTCTGCTTTGGCGGAGTATCGTGATCGCAAGGATGCCACGAGTCGGTTTATGCTTGCGGCGATTGTTCTTAATTCCGATACGATTCAATCGGTTATTCGTCGGGAAATCCGCCGGGTGAGTGATATTCTCGTTGATCCATCCCCAAGGTTTCAACCGCACGGCGAATTGCACCTTCGGCTTTGTCCCAAACTTCATCGGAACCGATATACTTATCACTAGCTGGATCGCGGAAACTGAGTCTAGCTTTAAAGTTCTTC
>NZ_JAIVFR010000911.1 GCF_020829685.1 Nostoc sp. CHAB 5715
ATCCCCTTCGAGGTTGATGTCATCACTAAGAGACTGGAGATCAAAGTTCTCTGTTGTGTTCTGTTGTTTAGTCACTTTCAGAATTATGGTTTGCTTTCGTCAGAAAATTGGGGCAGAGTCAGGGTGAAGCAAATTTCGCTCCGTTTAGAATCCGAAATTGGGAGACTTTCAACTGCGATCGCTCCATTCAGATGCTGCACTAAAGACTTGACTAAAGCAAGTCCCAAGCCAGTCCCTGGAGTCCAACGCCCTTTTCCGCGACGGAACTTGTCAAAGATGTAGGTCGTTTCTTCTTGAGAGATGGCATGTCCTGTATTCGTCACCTTCATGATAACTTGATCAATTTGTTGATCAACTTGGTGAGAGGCTTCAAGGCGGACAATTGTATCATGCTCTGAGTATTTACAGGCATTTGTTAACAATTCTTGCAAGATGCGGTCAAAACTTTCCAGTTCAGTTTGCAGTTTTAGCGATTCCTCTGGTAAATCTACAGAAATCTTTAATCCCTTCTCTGCGAGTTTTTTCTCGAAAGATGCTGCTATATTCTGGATTCTAGTATTTAAATTTATAGATTCTAATTGCGGGGCTTCGTGAGGCGATTCTAATTTCTGGAGTGTCAACAAGTCATTAATCAATTTGATTTCCTTTGTACATTCCTGCTCTAGGATATCCATGTATCGAACCTGACGCTCTGGTGGTATTCCTGGCAAACGTAAGTTCCGAATTGACATCAGCATGTTTGTCAAAGGATAGCGCAAGCGATCGCTCATGTTACTCATAAATTCATCTTTGAGTTCATTGAGTTTCCGCAGTTGCTCAACATACTGTCGGGTTCTTTCATGCAACTTTGCCTGGAGTTCCAGACTACTCTGTAGTTTCGCCGTCCGCTCATCTACCAAAGTTTGCACTTGGCGTAATGTCTGTGACTGAATTATGGCGTTACTTACTTGAGCACAAACCAGTTCCACAAGATTTAATTCTGCTGCTTGCCAACTGCGAGTAACAGCTTGCTGTAGCACCAAAAATCCTAAGATTTTACCTTGACTCTCTAATGGCACTAATAACACCGCAGGCAATTGCTCTATTGCAAATAATGGAGCAGCTGACGAAGTATCATTTTGCTCTGTGTAATTATCAAAGATTGCTGGTTTGGCAGAATCTATGAAAGTACGCTGGCATAAACCACACTCCGAAAGCAAGAAAGACTGATCTTCTAAAATATCTGGTTTAGTAGTTCGGGAAATTTGTGTTTCCTTAGCCCATTCACCAACCACTCTCGCTTTCGCTTTAGGAATTTGTTTTTTAGCTTGAGTCCTAAATAGTGGGTCTGTATATTTTAGTAGTATAAGCAAACCCCGATCTGCCTGTAGAGATTCGGCAGTAGAGGCAATAACTAACTGGAGCATTTGATTAAGCTCCAAGTTGCTACGATTCAGTATGGTTAATTGCTTGATCAAGCTTTGATACTGATTGCTCTTTTGCAGATACTGTTGTTGATGAGCAATTAGTTGAGCTTGTGCTACGCGAGAAAAAGCGATCGCGCAAGCCGACTCCACCTCTTTTAGCAGTTGTTTTTCTGATTCACTCCAATCATAGGGTTGGAATTTAATCAGACTAATCACCCCATTATTATTGCCACCAAAGCGGGTAGGAATTGCCAAAACTGCTTTTATCGGTAGTGGCAAATATTGACACCCAATTACCAGACTGTTCTGAATGATGGAAATATCTTCAATAGTCAATGGTTCAGCAGCACATTGCAGCACTGGCGAGTGCATAAGCAACTGTTCCATCGAAAACATCTCTTCTGGGTGTGGTAACGCTAGATACTCATCAGCACACCAATTACTACTAGTCGCTTCGTCGGATGCCTCACCCGTTACTGAAACCAAGCAGCAACAATCTACTTGAAAGACAACTCCTAACAATTGGGCAATATCTTGCAGCATCAAGGCCATAGCGGAGCTATTGGCAATGATTTGGTTAATCTTTTGTACCAACTTGTGGGCAGGTTCTTCCTGATGCTGCATCAGCTTGACTTGGTAAGGTTGTAGTCGATCTATGTCATCTATATAATGTGGCGGCGACGATAAAGGCTTTTTCATTCTTGGCACGCCCTCGGATAATAACTCCATTGTTTTTGCACCCAACCTGTTGGCATATTCTTCACCGTTAGTTGTGTTGCTCCAGCTTGATAATTGACAAATCTTGTATGAATACTTTCTCTCACCTGTTATAGCCCTTTTCTATGGGAGATGGCCAAGTTACCGCTATAATTAAGCAAATTGCTACATAGGTAGTGAGATACTTAGGATATTCTAAAATGACCCAGCCTGATTATTTTTGGCTACTTTATCTTCTTTATATTCAGATAATTAACTAACTTAATTTAGAATATCCTGTCGGTAAGTATACATAAACCGTAATTTCTCTGGAATTTCAGGGAAAATCCCCCAGAAATACACGTAAAAACACTGAATATATTTTAAATATTTTGTAAAATTTCGTTTTTATTTTAGTCTTTTAACCAGCTACCCTTTGATCTGTGTTGCTCTCAATCAAATATAACTAAGCCAGAGCGTGAAAAAGCTCTTGAGCAGGGGAGCAGGGGAGCAGGGGAGCAGGAGGGCGGGGAAAAGGTGACAAGAGGTGAGAACTTGCAATAAATCTTTTTCCTTGTCCCCAATTCTCCTTGTCCCTTTGTTCCCCTGCCTTTATCAAACAGATATATCTCATAGCAGCAATAGAGTATATAAGCTATAGTTCTTAAGAAGAAGTTTAGGACTTACGCATTGACAAGAAATACCATATATGGAGAAGTTTAAAAACCACATCTTTCGTAAGGGCACAGCATTGCTGTGCCCCTACAGCATGGTCTATTGACGATCGCACGATAATATAAGAAAAGCCTGAAAACTTCCGGGAGCATCGTTAATGCACATCACGATGAATTTGTACAGTGCGTAAGTCCTATTTCAGTGCTTCTTGGTAACAAGCGATCGCCTGCTCTAAATTCTGAGCTTTCT
>NZ_JAIVFR010000912.1 GCF_020829685.1 Nostoc sp. CHAB 5715
TTAATTTGTATTCTACCTGAGTATGAGGTACACCATTAGGACGTGTTAATGGAGCATATATTCTCGTTTTTTCTACTTCTAAAAAATCTGTATCTGGTTCAATAAAATCTAAATTTTGAATATATTCAATGGCATCAGTTCCCGCTATGCGACCGAAAACAAATGCCCCAATCATATAATTATGGGGAACGCTAGCCATATCTCCGGCTGCATATAAACCTGGGACGGTTGTTTGAGCATTCTCATTTACCCATACACCAGAAGCACTATGACCGCTACATAAGCCTATTTCTGAGATGTGCATCTCTACGCCGTGGGTACGGTAATCTTCATTTCTACCTTGATGAAAGCGTTCTCTACTTGGTCGTTCATTTGCCCAAAGTATGGATTCAATTTCTGCAATTGTATCTTCATCAAGATGGGTCATTTTCAATTGGACTGGCCCTTTCCCAGAATTTAATTCTTTCCAAATTTCCAACATCATTTGACCACTCCAATAGTCACAGCTAATGAAGCGATTCCCTTCGGCGTTGGCTGTATGTGCGCCAAAAGGCCCAGCAACATAGGCACAGGCGGGGCCGTTGTAATCTTTAATTAAAGGATTAATTTCAAAGCATTCAATATTGCTGAGTTCTGCACCTGCATGATAAGCCATTGAATAGCCATCTCCGGCATTGGTAGGATTTTCATAAGTGCCATAGAGATAGCCAGAAGCGGGTAATCCTAATCTGCCACAAGCACCTGTACAGAGGATGACGGCTTTAGCTTGAATGACAATATAATCACCGTTCCTGACATCAAATCCTACTGCACCAATAGCACGTCCTGATTTGACTAAGACACGGGTTGCCATGACGCGATTTGTCACTTTGACTTTGTGGCGTTTGACTTGGCGGGTAAGAATGGTTTTGAGGTCTTTACCTTCTGGCATGGGTAAGACATATTTACCCACACGATGCACTTGTTTTAAGTCATAGTTGCCTTGGGCATCTTTTTGAAATTTCACACCCCAGGTTTCTAATTCTTGGATGACTTCATAACCTAATTTGCCTGTTTGATATACGGCTTTTTGGTTGAGAATACCATCATTGGCTAGGGTGACTTCGCGGACGTATTGTTCTGGGGTGGAATGTCCCGGAATAACTGCGGTATTCACGCCATCCATACCCATTGCGATCGCACCACTCCGTCGGATGTTAGCTTTTTCTAAAATCAGCACCTCTGTATCAGGATTGGCTTGTTTGGCTTTGATTCCAGCCATTGTCCCGGCTGTACCGCCACCAATGACAAGTACATCAGTTTTTATTTGTTGGGTGTTGATGTCCATAAGCTTTTGGGAGTGTTGAGGATACGTAGAACATTTAAGCTAAAACCAATATAAATACTACGGTAAATCGAGCAAATTACCGTATTTTGCTGATAGAATATTCACATGGATAAGCCGCAAATGCAAGCTCCAAAAATTGCGATCGCATTCCTTAGTACAACATTTCATTAATTCGTAGCGAATTCTCTGCGTACCTTTGCGCTTACCTCTGCGCGACGGCAGTCGCTACAACGGGGAGCCACTGCGTTGGACGGGAACACCTGCTTGAAGCAAGTGGCGTGGGAACCCCCGCAACGCGCCCCCTCCCCTCTGCGTTTAAATTTCAACCCTCAATTCGCCACGATTTTACGCAAAGCTGTACTTAGTGTGTATTAGCTAGCTGTTGAACTTTTTCTGCTTCCCCATTAATTAGACCTGCTTCATCACCCATAACGCGCTCTAAGATTTCTTCTGCCAGAGTCAGGAATTCTGGGTCTTTGCGTTTGCGAGGACGTGGTAGCGATATGCGCTGATCCATTGTGACTCGACCATTTTCAATGAGTATGATGCGATCAGCTAGCGTTACTGCTTCATCCACATCATCGCTGCATTTCAATGCGAGTCATCGCATCCAAAGCACCAAGGGGTTCATCCAACATTAGTAAGCGCGGCTCTCTCACTAAAGCCCTAGCAAGTGCCACCCTTTGCTTTTGTCCTCCCGAAAGGACAGATGGCCAATCCTTAGCTCGTTCTTTTAAACCTACTTGCTCTAGTGCCTTCTCTGCCTTTTGCCACCAGTTTTTTTTGTTCAATCCTAATCCCACATTCCTTAGAACATTGTCCCACGGTAACAGGTGAGCATTTTGAAACATTGTTCGCGCGTTGCGATTACGCCCGCGCAATGGCTCCCCGTCGATTAAAACTCCACCGTCACTGGGACTTTCAAACCCAGCTATCATCCGTAAGAGTGTACTTTTACCGCCACCACTGCGTCCAACGATCGCAATAAACTCTCCTGGTGCTATCTCTAAATCGAGACTCTGCAACACCTGATTATTACCATAGGTCTTTGTCAGACCCATAACTTTTACCTCTACGCCTTGTAAGGGTGCCATCTTTACAAACCTCTTTAAAAACGTTGGGTTAGAAAATAGCGACATTATTGCCAATGCTTTTGAGGGCAAGGGTGGCAATATTCAAATTACCACTCAGGGGATCTTTGGTCTAAAATATCGAACTCAACTTACTTCCCAAAACGATATTACTGCCAGTTCGGAATTTGGAGTTAACGGGAATGTGCAAATTACTAACCCTGATGTCGATCCTAATTCTGGGTTGATGCATCGCAGCAAATTGCCACAGGCTGCGCGAGTAATCAAGGCAGTAGTTTTGTTGCTACAGGAAGGGGTGGAATACCGCAAAATCCAACTCAACAAGTGAGGAGCGATCGCACTTGGGAGGATGTGCGAGATTTGTCTGCTTACCGAAAAACACAAGCTTTACATGCTCAAACGCCCTCATCCCCACAGGTTCTCATTCAAGCTACTTCTGCTTTTGACCAGTCACCGCAAGATATAGCAAAACAGCAAGACGATTAAAATAATTTTCCCAGGTTTCATAAGTTTCTTCTTTTGTGAAAGCATCATTTCTTAGTGAAAATTTGCTTTGAATACGAAAACCGTAGATATATCTTCAACATATTGCGACTTTCTA
>NZ_JAIVFR010000913.1 GCF_020829685.1 Nostoc sp. CHAB 5715
TCACAGGCTTTTAGCTTAAGTCCACTAAAGTGGACTAAAAGCCTTTCTTAGTCGTCTTTAGACGACTTTTGCTATTAGCCTCAGAATTTATTCTGAGGCGGGCTAGATGAGAATGAAATAGCCCTGCTTTGGACGGGTTGCGTTAGATTTACCTGTAAGATTGTCGCGTCCACGAGATAGAGCTAGTGAAGTATTTGTAAATATTAGAGAAGCAGTACTAGAACGAGTTATGAATAATGAATATCACGCACATCAATTATTGCAAATAAGCCATTAATACTCTAGCTTTAAGTGGATATAGTAATCCGCTTTGATTTTTGAAATTATTTGCGTAGGCGGGGAGTAGGGAATAGAGAGTAGGGAGTAGGGAATCAGGCTTTTCGAGGTGTACGGTGTTTATTCAAAAATCAAATAGGAATCCTATATCTCATCTAGTAAATTAACAAAACCCCAACTATCAAGGGTGGCAATGGAGTCAAAAAGAGAGATATTAGTTAAGTCCCATTGCTAAAGCACAGGTTCGCATCTGGATTGATTTTGCTAATACTCGATTTGTTCCAGCTTTTTCTGCTCTCTTAACGTAGTCCTGATATCCAACAGCAAGAAGCAGCTAAACAAGAACTATATAAACATCTGGAGTTTATCGAAAAAGAAGCTTTTGGGAAGTTATCAGGAGACGGCCCTTACTGGTTTGGCGAATCCGTCAGCTTGGTTGATTTCACCTTTTACCCCTGGTTTGAGCGTTGGCCTGCACTGAAGCACTATCGAGGCTTTACACTACCAGAGGAATTTACTCGTCTACGTCAATGGAAAAAGGCTTTAAAACAACGTGATTCTGTGGTAGCGATCGCTAATAGTAAGGAGTTCTACATAAAACGATATGCTAGATTTGCTACTCCTGTTCCTGCCTAGCACTGCTTTTTGGGAGTCAAAATAATTTAATCTTTCCTTAAGTTTTCGCCGCTCAAAAAGATTTGGGCGGCGAAAAACTAATCCCAGAATTCACTTTTCCTCCAACCATTGTAAAACCCGATTCCATGCCCACCAAGGATCAGAATCTTGTACTTGATGCTGGCACTCTTTGCTACTCAAATAGCCAACATGGCCGCCGTACTGAGTGAGTAACAAATCTATTATGGGATTGCGATCGCACGCATCTTTTAATTCTGGTATGATAGCTGGGTCAAAAAGTGGGTCATCGGCAGCATATAAAATCAAAGTCGGTTTTGAGATTTGCGGCAATATTTGTAAAGCACTACTAGCTTGGTAATATGCCTCCACAGAAGAAAAACCTAGTCGTTTAATTACCAATTCATTATCAAAACCCCAACAAGCAATCGCCGCCGGATTTGGGCAGCATATCACCAAGCCTGTGGAGCCAGCTAAATTAGTTCGAGCGATCGCTAAGTTAATTTGTAATTGTAGTAATCTGCAAACTAACTTACGATCCTTTTAAAATCGAAAAAGACATAATTAACTAAGAGACTCAATTAACTTTACAACTCGTTCCTTAACTTCATCTCGAACCCGCCGAAAAACTTCAATTGATTGCCCTGCTGGATCATCAAGTTGCCAATCTTCAAACACATCTCTTAACACCCACTCTTCGGGTAAGTTAACACCACAACCACATAATGAAATCACAGCATTATAATCATTAGCATTGAAATCACTTAAAGCTTTAGAAGTCTGATTGCTAATATCAATCCCAATTTCTGACATCACTTCAACAGTAATAGGATCTACCTCACTTGCTGCCAAACCTGAACTAGCAACAGCTACTTTACCTTCTCCTAATATTCGCGTAAATCCCTCTGCCATTTGTGATCGCCGGGAATTATGCTTACAAACAAACATTATTTTTTTCATGATGTTGTTATTTTTTGATATATTCACAGAAAAATCTGATAAACTTTAATTGGTATTCATTTCAAGCGCACTATTGGCTACCCTAATGGTTTCTTGTGCCGCTTTTTCTTTACGTTCGCTGTAGCGGTCTGTTAGGTAGTCAACCTGATCGCGCAATAACACCGTAAATTTGTAAAGTTCTTCCATAACATCGATGACGCGATCGCGGTAAGGTGAATCCTTCATTGTTCCACCTTCGTTAAACTCTTGGTAAGCTTTCGCCACCGAAGACTGATTGGGAATCGTAAACATTCGCATCCACCGCCCCAAAATTCGTAGCGTATTAACAGCGTTAAAAGACTGAGAACCACCACTTACTTGCATGATTGCTAATGTTTTGCCTTGAGTCGGTCTAACTGCTCCTAAACTTAAAGGAATCCAGTCAATTTGGTTTTTCATAATGCCAGTAATATTACCGTGCATCTCAGGAGAAGACCACACTTGCCCCTCAGACCAGATGCTCAATTCCCGTAATTTTTGTACCTGGGGATGAGTATCTGGCACACTGCCATAAATGGGTAATTCACGAGGATTGAAAAACCTGACTTCTGCACCCAATCCCTCAATGATTCGAGCAGCTTCTTCTGCTAACAAGCGGCTATAGGAGCGCCCCCGCAAAGAACCATATAAAAACAATATTTTTGGTGGATGTTTGAAAGAGGTCATAGAAATAAAATCGCCATAAATCTTGCTCCTTTATTCTTTGAAATCACGAAATCCGTTGGAAAGTTGCCGATATAATATCACTGCTAATTGCGCTCCTAAAATGGGTGCAACCCAATAAACCCAATGATGCTGCCAAATTCCTCCCACCAAAGCCGGGCCTAAAGAACGCGCCGGATTCATACTTGCACCTGTAATTGGCCCCATAAATGCTGCTTCCATCCCCACCGTTAAACCGATCGCTAACCCAGCAAAACCAATATGGGCGCGGCGATCTAGTCCAGAACCCAAAATTACAAACATCAAAATAAAGGTGAGAACGAACTCCAACACCAAAGATTGCAACCAATTCCCATTCAGTGGTAGAGTCGCCCCTAAATTCGCAACTTGCCCCAAACTAATTAGTAGTAAAGCTGAAGCTGCGATCGCACCTA
>NZ_JAIVFR010000914.1 GCF_020829685.1 Nostoc sp. CHAB 5715
AATCCCAAATAATAATCGTGCCATCTTTGAGCAAGTCACGCTAGTAAAACAGGCAGAAAGTTTAGGTTTTGAGTCAGCCTGGGTGAGTGAGCATCATTTTAGTGAATCCAATCTCAGCCCCTCTATGTTGCTGTTAATGGCACATTTGGCGGGATTGACTTCAACAATCCAATTAGGCACTGCGGCGGTGTTACTGCCATTCCATAACCCGATTCGGGTAGCGGAAGATATTGCCACTCTGGATAACCTGTGCAATGGACGATTATTATTTGGGATTGCTAAAGGCGGCCCCTTTCCCCAACAAAATAAGCATTTTGCGACACTCCCAAGTGAATCCCGTCCCAAGATGCTAGAGGCGATCGCATTGATTCACAAGCTGTTATATGAAACTGATGTATCATTTAATGGGCAATATTTTCAATGCGATCGCCTGACAATTTACCCAAAACCATTGCAGAGTAAAATACCAGTGTATGTTGCTACTGGCGGTGATGATGGTATTGAGTTTGCTGCTAAACATTCCTTCAGCTTGATGGGTGGGCCGCCATTCTCCCTACAGAGATTGAAGGATACTGTTGCTAAATATCGAGCCTTAAATTCTAGTGGTGCGGAAAATTTCGTGCTGGCACGCTTTTTTTATGTTAGCAAAACATTTGATGAGGCTGTGAGTGAGGCATTACCTTTCATCCGCCAATTTAGCCAGAAAATGAAAGCTAATTCGGCTGAATTATTGCAAAATAGTGCGAATCCCAACCAAAAACCATTTGATCGCACAAACATTTGTTTCGACGAAGATTATTTGATTGAGAACTCAATTATTGGTGATGTGGAGACTTGTCGAGACAAAATCAAAAAATTTCAGGACGAATTAAATTTAGGTACGTTAGCACTCAAACCCTCTTCTGCGGATATGCAAAAAAACTTAGAGAGTTTGACGCGCTATAACCAAGAGGTGCGAAATTATGTCTTCTAAACTATACCTGCTTCCTCCCGATGATTTACCTCCATCTGAGGTAACGAAACAGGATGGAATGCTGCAAATGGAGTTAGAACAGTCTACTGGCAGATGCTTTTATCTAGCCTGCGATCGCATTACGCGAGTACTGTTGTCTAATTGTCAGTGGTATATCACAACAAATGCTAGCATCCTAACATTAATTATTGACTGCCCTGACTTAGTAGCTTACTGGCATATAGTCAGCAATATTGCCCAGTTGGGTAATAGGTTAGAGCGGTTTGCTACGAATGGAAAAATTCGCGTTTATCCGCCATTTGGTAAAGGGATGCCGTTTGAAATCAGCGTAAATGAAATATCAGCTTACCGAGATTGGCTTTGAGGTAAATAGAAACTGGGAATCATCCTTATCACTGTCTAACACTCTGTACTTTAAAAGTGCAGAGTGTTGCAATTTTGAGCAAAATCACCTCCCAAAATAACAGTTTTACTGAATAGAATTCACTATAGGAATCTGATTTGATTCCTGAACTTACTTATGAGAAAGGTAACAGGACAGAAGGGAATTGACCGTGACTACATCCTGGCACTGAAGGCTTATTTTCGCAACCAATTAGACAAATAAATCGCTTGTGGGCTGTTCAATAGACATCTTGCATAAATACTTAAATTGTCATCTTGAACGAAGCGAAACATCTGGTGAAATTCTTCTCTCCTGCGTTCCGCTCAAAATGACATTCCTGATTTTTTGACTTTTGCAAGAGGTCTAATAATCCTCACGGCTTATAGCCGTAAGGAACGTCAAAACCGAGTCCACTCCACAGAACCAAAGCCTGATTGACTTGGTAAAGTGCTTTGCACAAATTTATTATTTGAAATAATCAGAATCGACAAACTTCCAGCACCTCTATTAATTCCTTTTGGTACATCAACCCACAGACCTGTTACTGCATTGCCTATGATAGTTCCTTGAAACACATTAGTGTATATCCCACCATTTTCACCATACCACCATAGTTGATTGCCTGTCTGTCTGACATAATAAACACCACCATCGTTACTCCGCCAAACACCGTTTAGATCGAAATTGACTTGCGAAATGAGAAATGTTTGCTTCAGGTAGCTTGGGGAAAGACTGCTTTCAGATAAAACTTTATGATTCTCTGATTTTTGTAAGGAAGTTATCGGAGCTGTATTGTCAACCCCTGTTAAACTTTTAGCATTTGCTTCTTTGCTGATTGGAAAATTAAAAAACAAACTTGTTAATGTAATTGAAACAATTAGTTTTAACATGATTTAATGGCTCCCACTAAAATGTCATCTATCCTCGTATTCTCTGTATCATTTATGTTCTAGACTAGACTAAGAACGTAAATGACTTCTTACAGAATTTCGATGCTAAGTAGGTTGATTTGAATAAATCCAAATTTATAAGGAAGTATAAAGTTATAGGTTGCTCATATAGCCTATGTTTCGCTATACTTTACCAAAGTTTATATATTTGGCTTTAATCTTACCGACATACTTAACTAGTGTGTAAAATATATAGAAAATCTTGAAAAAGTAAAAGTTATTGATACCATTCTTAAAAAATCTTCAATGTTTTATACAGTACTTGGAATACCCAGATTTCTCACAAACCCTGAGAAAAGAAGAGTCAAAAACTGCCAAAATATCTATTGCACATGATTTTCAGCAGTTTTAAGCACATCTTTCTTAATTCGCGAGTTATAGGACTCCGATTTGATTTCTGAAAACATACTGAGACTGAAAATCCCGTTTTATCAGGGTTTTATCTAAAATCTTGTTCAGAAATCAGATATGAGTCCTATATAAGTGATATTAAGGAAAAAACGTGGAATTTCAGAAGTTATTGTATATTTTTATTCTAGTAAAAATTGCTACGTTTGCTCTGGGTGTACCTGTATTTGCTCAAATCATACAAACTCCCTCCAATTCTTCACAGTCGAGTTGTCGTGCAACTAAAGTAGATACTCCAATTTTCAAAGAACCTTCAACATCATCGAACGCTATCAGAATATT
>NZ_JAIVFR010000915.1 GCF_020829685.1 Nostoc sp. CHAB 5715
AAGATTTAGCAACTTACTATCCGACTAATACTTTGTTAACATGCTTTGACATTATCTTTTTCTGGGTAGCCAGAATGACCATGATGGCTGGGCATTTTACGCAGCAAATGCCTTTCCAAACGGTTTACATTCATGGCTTGGTGCTGGATGAAAAAGGTCAGAAGATGTCTAAGACCAAAGGTAATGGCATTGACCCATTGTTATTAATTGACAAGTATGGTACTGATGCCCTGCGGTATACCTTAATTAGGGAAGTGGCTGGCGCTGGTCAAGATATCCGGTTGGAATACGATCGCAAAAAGGATGAATCGGCATCTGTAGAGGCATCCCGCAACTTTGCTAACAAGTTGTGGAATGCTGCCCGGTTTGTGATGATGAATTTGGATGGACAAACGCCGCAACAATTGGGGAACCCAGTAGCCACAGAATTGAGCGATCGCTGGATTATCTCGCGGTATCATCAAGTTGTTAAACAAACCACCAATTACATCGATAATTACGGTTTAGGGGAAGCAGCTAAGGGATTGTATGAATTCATCTGGGGTGATTTCTGCGATCAGTATATTGAACTAGTGAAATCCAGATTGCAAGCAGATGCCGATCCAGTATCGCGGCGGGTAGCACAGCAAACCCTCGGCTACATATTGGAAGGGATTATGAAACTGCTTCATCCCTTCATGCCTCATATTACTGAAGAAATTTGGCAGACTCTCACCCAACAATCAGCAGATTCCGCGCAAACTTTACCGTTACAAATCTATCCCCAGGCAGATGCAAACTTGATTGATCAAGCTTTAGAAGAAGAGTTTGAATTACTGATTGATACTATCCGCACAATTCGGAATTTGCGGGCTGAGGCGGATATTAAACCAGGGGTAAAAATAACGGCGAATTTGCAAACCCAAAGCGAGAAGGAGCGGGAAATTCTCACTGTTGGACAAGATTACATTAAAGATTTGGCGAAGGTTGAGACTTTAACCATTACTGACAAGGAAAAAAGCCAAACTGTTGCTGTTAAAAAACCTCAGAGGGGTTTGAAGACAATTGGCTTAACTATCGTGGCCATTGTCTTTGGTAGATTGGGTTTAGCTGCGGGAAATGCCATTGATGACATTCCCATCATCGGAACTTTCTTTGAACTAGTTGGTTTTGTTTACACAGCTTGGTTTGTTAGCCAAAATTTACTCACTGCTCAAGCGAGACTTAGGTTATGGAGCCGATTTTTCCCGCAGAAAGAATTAGAACAATCACAAGAATCAGAAAATGCGATTGCAGGTGTAATTGGTACAATACAAGTGCTAATTCCTCTAAGCGGTGTGGTAGATATTGAAGCTGTACGTGCCAAGCTAGAAAAAAGCTTGAGTAAAGCTGAAGCAGAAGTTGAATCTCTGAGTATCAGATTAAACAATCCTAGTTTCGTAGATAGAGCTAGAGCCGACGTGGTACAGGGAGCGCGGGATGCCTTAGCAGAAGCACAGAAGCAAGCTGAAATTTTGCGCGATCGCTTGAAGGCGTTGTCGTAGCGATCGCCTGCGTGGCTTAGGATAACTGTAATGGGTAATAGGGAGTGTCAATAATTCCCAATTACCCATTACCAATTAACAAGATCCAAATATCAATGGCACTTATTTTTTTATGAAGTTTTTTTTAATTTTTAATTTTTAATTTTTAATTTTTAATTGGAGCAAAGCGACTCTCATGCTATATCTAGCCCAGGTGTGTAAAAACGATTTTTTAGACCAGCACCAGTTACGCTTGTTGGCGCGTCAAGAAGCTGATAATTTGTGGGCGATAATTCCAGAAGAGACTCCTATTCTGCTAGGAAAGGGAAAAATTATGAGTGAAAACTTGCTTGTTTTAGTAGAACTTTCCCCTACAGGCGACATTGAAAGAATAGAAGATGCCACCAACTGGGTACTCCATTTGGTACAAAGCTACCTCACCATAGGCATCACCCCGGAATTTTTGCAGCACGAAGCCGAACGAGCAGAACATTGGCGACAATCCCTGACGTTGCAAAACCAAGACTTAGCGCGGCGTTCCTTAGAATTGGAAGCTCGTCGTGAACAAATTCAAGCCTTAGAAGAAAGCCTCAAACGCGAGAAAAATGGTTATCCCCAACAAGAAAGTTAAATACAAAATGAAGTGCAAAAGGTGGGTTAAACTTAGCAAATCCGTCTAATAAAACTATCCAAATGACAACAGCAAGCCAGTGAATGATAACTGAAAGCCAAATAGAGCCAGATATTAAGTAAGCGATCGTACAGATAACTCCTAACAAAGCTGCCAGGATTAAAAAATTTGGATTTATAAAAACTTCACGACCACCAGGATTCCAGGTTAGTCCCTGAAATGGGTGATATATAATGAAGGCGACTGAAGTGATAATCATCCATATAATTTGTGTCTTGAGTGAGGGGTTTTCAGTAGGGTGAGGCAAAAACAAAACGCGAAAAACTATCTCTTCACTTAAGCCTGGTATAAAAAAGGAAAACACAATAATTTTTACAATTTCTTGCCAAGATTTTTCTAAGATATGTAACTTGATAAAATCTGATGGTTACTGAGCGTAGCCGAAGTATTGAAATCCTATAAATAATAATAAAATTGTTAATCCTGTCAGAGGTAATATTAACTCTAGCAAATTGGTAATAGTAGGGAATATAGATAGTGCAGTAGTCAGACGTCTGATAATCAAATTAAGGCGTTGCATATTTGCGGGATGATTTTGCTAGTTTTGTGGGATGGGGCGATTTGCCCGTCCCTTGTATTTCAGGGCGGGCGAGACGCCCACCCTACAAGAATCATCCCTTGATTCAGCAACGCCATCAAATTAATCATACAATTTAATTTTTAAGTTAATTTTTCAAGTAGACATCTCCAAAATAGTAACATTCTGTGGTAAAAGAACAGCAGAGAGCTTTTTTGACACAGAAATATGAGCGATATACTGAACCACATTGAAGATAATCCTAAACAAACACAGCGCTTAATTG
>NZ_JAIVFR010000916.1 GCF_020829685.1 Nostoc sp. CHAB 5715
CTCTGTAAGCAATATAAGTTTTACCCACTTGACAAGACTCTAATTTTCTTAACTTGACACCAATGGCGTTTTGCCGCCCAGTAGATGCAATTTAAATATGGAACAGCTTACCTAGTTTTTTTCCTGCCGACTGGCAAATATTCATGATATGTATGCCATAATGTCACGAGTCAACAGTCTATACCTAATTTTATCGACCCAATACTAGGGCGCTTGATGTATTTTATGTTTACTATTGAGCGATAAATAGCGTTATGTAAGTACAGGTATAAACTTATATTGCTTACAGAGAAAGGAGAAAAAAACTCCTGGAATGTCTCAAAACAGCCTAGTTTAGTCTAAACCGAAGGCACAAAAAAATTTGTTCTATTGTAGTTACATTAAGAGGTTTTAATGAAGTTGTTGGATATACAAAAGCGTAAAGTTGAACTACCCTCCAATACAGATAATCAAAGGGTTTCTAGCTTCCCAGAAGCTGGGTATCCACGTCCACAGTTACAGCGATCGCACTGGCTAAATTTAAACGGTCTGTGGAAGTTCGCTTTTGACGATGAAGGGCGATGTGTTCAACCAGGCGATATCCAGGGGTGGACTCATCATATACAAGTTCCCTTCGCTCCCGAATCTACCAAAAGTGGTATTGGTGATACAGGTTTTCATCCAAACTGCTGGTATGAGCGCGAATTTGAAACGCCTGAAGGTGACGGCAGATTATTACTGCACTTTGGGGCTGTGGATTATCGCGCCCGTGTATGGGTTAATGGTCAATACATGGCAGAGCATGAAGGGGGACATACTCCTTTCACGCTGGATATTACCGCAGTTTTGAATGATACTGGCATAACTAAAGTAACAGTCTGGGCTCAGGATGATCCTTGTGACCTTGCCAAGCCTAGAGGAAAGCAGGATTGGCAATTGGAACCGCACAGTATTTGGTATCCTCGCACCAGTGGTATTTGGCAAACAGTCTGGATTGAGCGTGTGGGTAGAACTTACATCGATCACATCCGGTGGAGTCCCGATTTTGAGCGATGGGAAGTTGGTTGTTATGCTGCGATCGCAGGTGATGCCCCTGCTGGTATCCAAATCAAGGTAAAACTGAGCATTGGCAATACCGTGTTGGCAAACGATACTTATGAAGTGTTTAACGGAGAAATTGGCCGTCGCATTTCCCTTTCCGATCCAGGTATCGACGACTACCGCAACGAATTGCTGTGGAGTCCAGAAAAGCCCACCCTAATGGATGCCCACATTGAACTTTGGCATAACAATCAACTCTTGGATGAAGCAAAATCCTATACAGCAATGCGGACTGTGGGGATACAGCGCGATCGCTTTATGCTCAATGGTCGTCCTTATTATTTGCGCTTAGTTCTGGATCAAGGCTACTGGCCCGATTCGCTAATGACAGCACCGGACGATGGGGCATTGCGGCATGATGTCGAACTCGCCAAAGCAATGGGTTTTAACGGAGTCCGTAAGCACCAGAAAATTGAAGATCCGCGATTTTTATATTGGGCAGATGTGCTGGGATTGTTAGTATGGGAGGAGATGCCCAGTGCATATCGTTTCACACCTAAAGCAGTGGAACGCACGACGCGAGAGTGGGCTGAGGTGATTAGGCGGGATATCAGCCACCCCTGTATCGTAGCTTGGGTAACGTTTAATGAATCCTGGGGAGTTCCGAATCTGGTTGAGACTGCGGCTCACCGAAACTACGTCTTGGCAATGTATCACTTAACTAAAACTCTCGATCCGGGCCGCCCAGTGATTGGCAACGATGGCTGGGAAAGTACAGATACAGATATTCTGGCTATTCATGACTACGACACCCACCCACAACGATTAGCTCATCGCTATGGCCCAGAAGTGAAGCTATCGGATTTGTTTGACCGGAAGCGTCCTGGAGGGCGCATCTTGACACTGGATAACTTTCCGCATCAGGGACAGCCAGTGATGCTGACTGAGTTTGGTGGTATTGCCTATGCTCCTGTTGATACCCCCGATTCAGATAAAGCTTGGGGATATGAGCGTTGCTCCAATATTTCCGAGCTAGAAATTAAATACGCTTCTCTGCTCGAAACGATTAATGATATCGAGTTGTTTAGCGGATTTTGCTACACCCAATTTACAGATACTTTCCAAGAAGCTAACGGTTTATTATACGCCGATCGCACGCCTAAATTTCCCATTGAGGCGATCCGCGCTGCGACCCTTTCAGGACAAGGATTATGTACTCCCACAAGCTGTTAAAGCCGGATGGTCGCCCACTGACCTTATACAGTCGATACCCGATTGCGGAGAATATCATAGCCACTAGCCCTAGTAATGAACCAGTGCAGGCAAATCCCCACCTGCGCTGGCATCCTTTACGCGGCGAATGGGTTGCTTACGCTTCTCACCGTCAAGGGCGGACTTTCATGCCGCCCCCGGAATATAATCCCCTTGCACCTACTACGAAACCGGAGTTTCCTACAGAACTTCCCCAAGGTAAGTATGATGTGGCGGTGTTTAATAATCGCTTTCCTTCAATGGCTCAAGCGGCACAGAACCCGCCGGAGTGTATTGTGGAAACATTGCCTGCGAATGGGGCGTGTGAAGTGGTAGTTTTTACTCAAAATGCCCAAGCTTCCCTTAGTTCTCTGGAATTGGAACACCTTGATTTACTCTTAGAAGTGTGGGGTGATCGCACCCGCGTATTAGGAGCAAATGCCCAAATTCAGTACGTGTTGCCTTTTGAAAACAAAGGTGTAGAGGTGGGTGTAACATTGCACCATCCTCATGGGCAAATTTACGCCTATCCTTTTATACCGCCTGTTCCGGCGCGGATGCTGTCAATGCAGCAGGAGTATTATGAAAAACATCGGCGGGGTTTGCTGCAAGACTTGATTCAGAAGGAGATTGCAGACAATCAACGGATTATTTATCAAGATGAGTATGCGATCGCATTTGTCCCGGTATGCGCTCGTTACCCCTATGAAGTTTGGATTGC
>NZ_JAIVFR010000917.1 GCF_020829685.1 Nostoc sp. CHAB 5715
GGTTCAAATCCTGGTAGGGCGTTGAATGTGTCCCCCAACCATTCCCAGACGTTTCCTCTAAGATCGTAAAGTCCAGAAGCACTATTAGCTGGTTTGAACATTCCCACTGGGCTGGGGGAAATGAATTGTAAGTTGAGATTATAGTTACTTGTTAAGTGCTTATGCTCAGAGGTAAGTAAGGCTTGATTCCATTCCGCTTCAGTCATCAAGCGAATTTCTGAGCCTTGAGAACGACAAAATGCGATCGCTTCGTAGTAATTGACTTCCACAGGCCAGTCTAGCGGTAAGTCTATTTCGTCGAATGTGGCTCGATAGCGGTAGCCATCCCGGAAGGGTATCCAGAATTTGGGATGTTGGACGTTGTAGAGTTGCTTCCAATCCCAAGATTCAGCATTCCAGTAATCTGGGTTATTGTAACCACCAGCTTGAACAAATTTCAGATATTCGCCGTTAGTGATTAAATATTGACTAGCTAAAAACGGTTTCACTTCAACAGTGCGATCGCCATATTCGCTATCCCAACCATAAGTAAGATCATCCTTGGATTTTCCTAGTTTCACCACACCACCCGGAACCCGGCGCATTTCATTGTTAGGAATCTTCGCGTTACTAGGTGCGTAATTCCAGTCTTGGGGACGTTTTAAGCGATCGGTAGGCAATTGACGCACCAGCATCGACGAGGTTTCAAAGTGAATCCGACTATGTTCTATTGCCATCAGCAAAGCCCAGAAGGGATGCTGTTGATGAATTGGGAGATCCAGGGAGGTATTTTGAATAACCTTTGCGATCGCCTCTCGTGCCTTGTCTCGATATTGCCAAACTTTTTCTACATCAGGCCAGCTAACCCCTTGCATAGCTGCGTCGAGTTCTGTCGGTGTTTGTGGATCAACTCCGATTTCAAATAAGGTTTCGTATTGTGAATTAATTCCAGCTTTGATTAAACCAACGCCAAGTAACTTATTGATGAAAAAAACAGCTGAGTGACCAAGATAAAAAATTATCCGGTTTCTTAAAGGATCGGGGTTAAGATAAAAAGTTTCTTCCTCGACCAAACTTTTCATGAGTGTTTCTTCAAGTTCCCAAGAATTCTCAAAGTAGTTGAGCAGGCTTTGTGAACTGCAATCATTGAGTGTCGGGACTTGAATTGATGTCAGTTTATTTATGGTTAGAACTAAAGCCATGATATTTTTGACAGAACATTCATCAGACAAATTACATAAACTACGACTTCTTACAAAAAAAAGTGTTGTTCATCACATTTTGTCTTGTGTCGTTATGATCAGACAATCTACTAAATTTGTAAATAGATAAAAGGTGTGGTTAAAATTACTCTAATTACGGCTTGTCAAAATAATATAAATAATGTATTAACGTTGAACAAGTATAGGCGAGGTTAAAACATTCAATAACTGTCTTAGTGCTATCAGGTTAAGAGTTTTGCAACTAATTAGAAAAGCATACGGCGATGCCTTCACAGTAGGCATCGCGGATTTTAGATTAGATAAAATCTAAAATCCCAAATCGAGTTACCGATTCACCGCCGCAGCTTCCCGTGCTGCTGCTGCTTGATCTGGGTGGATACCCAAGCGAGTGAGATTAATCCGACCTTTGTTATCAATTTCGCGCACTTTGATAATCACTTCATCGCCCACCGCTACTTCATCCTCAACTTTGCCAACGCGGTAGTCAGCTAGTTGTGAGATGTGGATCATCCCTTCTTTTCCAGGCAGAAATTCCACAAATGCACCTATCGGTATAATCCGAGTGATGCGTCCTGCGTAGACATCCCCTTCGTGCAGCTTGCGGGTCATGCCTTGGATGATGTTTCTAGCTCTCTTGGCCTTGTTCTCATCCACAGCAGAAATTGTTACGATGCCATCATCTTCGATGTCAATTTTTGCACCAGTTTCCTCTGTGATGCTCTTAATAGTTTTGCCTCCAGGCCCGATGACCAGACCAATCATGTCTGAATCAATCTTGATTGTTAACAGACGTGGGGCATAAGGTGAGGTTTCAGTCCGTGGCGTGTTAATGCAGGCGAGCATTTTCTCCAGAATGTGCAACCGGGCTGATTTGGCTTGGTGAACGGCTTGGGCAATAACCTCCAACGACAAACCGGAGATTTTCATATCCATTTGCAAGGCGGTAATCCCGGTATCCGTCCCGGCAACTTTGAAGTCCATGTCGCCCAAAAAGTCTTCAATACCCTGGATATCAGTGAGGACTCGCACTTCATCCCCTTCCTTAATCAGACCCATTGCCGCGCCACTGACGGGTTTGATAATTGGTACACCAGCATCCATCAGGGCTAGGGTGGAACCGCACACTGAACCCATTGAGGTGGAACCGTTGGAGGAAAGTACTTCCGATACGATGCGAATCACGTAAGGAAATTGTTCTTTCGACGGTAGCACAGGTAGTAACGCTCGCTCTGCTAATGCGCCGTGACCAATTTCGCGCCTTCCTGGGGCCCGCATTGGCTTGGTTTCCCCAACTGAGAAAGGCGGGAAGTTGTAATGGTGCAGATAACGTTTGTGTTGATCTAGCTGCATGTCATCGTTGAGGTTTTGGGCATCCCCAGGTGTACCCAGAGTACAAGTGGATAATACCTGAGTTAGTCCCCGGTTAAATAAACCACTCCCGTGGACTCGTTTTGGTAAGACATCAACTAAACAAGAAACAGGTCGCACTTCATCAAGTTTACGACCATCAACGCGAACGTTATCTTCAATGATTTGCCGCCGCATAAAGTATTTGGTAATATCTTTAAAAGTGTTACCAAGTGCCTTGCTATTTGCAGTTGCGGCAACTCGAATTGGATCTTCTTCTGGCAGTTCAGTAATCGTCGTGGCAATTTCATCCTTGACGACATCTAAAGCGGCATCGCGTTCGGGTTTGGTGAATTCAAATTGAGACAGGATTTTCTTAATCTGGCCGCTAGCGCGATCGCGGATATAATTTTCTAGCGTCTGGTCTCCTTCTG
>NZ_JAIVFR010000918.1 GCF_020829685.1 Nostoc sp. CHAB 5715
CATTTCGCAGATACTCGATGTGGTCTTTACGACTGTCGACGAAGTGAAATTCCGCGTCTATTTCTAGCTTTTTAGCTCTACCAAGATTTGTATTATGTTCCGCATTCTCGACGGCTTCGAGAAACAAGAAAGGAGTTCCCTTTACGTATCGACCGTCGCGACTGAATTTACCTCCGCCACAAAATCCGTCTACTAGTGTAATGCGTTGGCGCGTTTGGGCCCTATTAACTAAGATGGCAGGGAAGTAGCTTTCCAAGTATTTAGCAATTAATCTCAGTTTGGCATCGCTGTGATCGCGAAGCGGGGGCGGTTCATTGCCAACTTTCCAGCCAAAGTTATCGATCTGAGCAACTCCTGTCACTTCGTCATATTGAGTTCAGGAGTGTTTGATTCGTCAAGCTCTCAATAGTTGTTCAGCGTTATTCGCTGTGGGGAATTCTCGGATAAGTTTGCCATCTAGAAGTCCGCCGCCTTTTCCGTTAACATCTAGCTCTTTCACTTCAGCGGGAGTCATTCCCTTTTCTTGCACAAAAGGATGGTTGCTATAGGCACCCCATTGCTTGTGAAATGCTGCCACGCCATAGCGGCGGCAATCAGACACAATGTCCCGCGCCCATTGGCTCACCATAGGCCTTGCGCCATGCCCGCTCTCGCCTCCGCTGATGAGCCAGTTTGGCTTTGGGTCATTCTCGGCGAGCCTTAAAGGCCCGATTGCAGGCTCATATGATACGAACCAGACGGTAGCAGGTACCTCTGCAATAAAGCGCTTTCGTTCGTCAAAGCGCTTCTGATCTTCAGCGGTGAATCCCAGCCAGACATTATGGTAGCCACTCTTGCTCCAGTCATCAGGTAGCATCTTACTGATGTTTTGAGGACGCTTGGTGAGCAACTGCCAGTCCAACGATGGTGTTTGGCGGATAACTTCAAATAAGTCTGTCCTCCATGTCGGGTCGGCTTGGTTGTCAAAAACATCCGCCAACGATGCACAAAACACACGTTGGCGACGACCATGAAAAGCGGCAAACTGAGCCGCTTTTGACTGCCATATATGAGGTGCTTTCCAGTAGGCTTCAGTAGTGCGTTTGCGAGGCGAATTGCCCCATTTCACATGCCCCGAACGCTTTGACCACGCTTCTGCATAGCAGTGATCGCAACCAGGGCTGATATTGGTACAGCCTGTCCAAGGGTTGAACGTATGATCGGTCCACTCAATCGCGGAGTTCATAGCCATGATTCAGTATCCTTCCGCAAAACTGTCTTGGAAGTGTACTCTGAAACCGCCCACTAAACAAATAGTTAAGACTTTCAAAAAAGTTCTTCCTTTCAAACTCTCATCAAGAACTGTTTTAAGGCGCTTAAAAATGCATTTAGGATACGCCGGATTTGATTATAAGCTCCCGCGCCGCCGATCCCTTGCCGCCACCCACCGTGTAATTCAGCGACACCTCGACCAGCTCAAACCGGCCGAATATCTCCCGGATCTCCGGCACATCGTTGATCGACAGAATGAACCGGCCTTTGATCCGGCTGAGCCGTTCGGCGATGTCGGCGAACTGCGACCGGTCGAACAGCAGCTTGCCATAGTCGCCCTCGCAACCCCAGTAAGGCGGGTCGAGATAGAACAAGGTCTCCGGCCGGTCATAGCGATCAATGAAGTCAGGCCAGTCCAGGTTTTCGAGGATCACGCCAGCCAGGCGCTCGTGCACGTCTTCCAGCTGGCCTGCGATCTTGGTGAGATTGAAGCGACCGCCACCTTGATAATCGACACCGAAGCTCGGCCCGCGCATCCGGCCGCCAAAGGCCAGTTTTTGAATATAGAGGAATCGGGCAGCCCGCTCGAGGTCGGTCAGCGTGTCCGGATTGCACGCTTTAAGCCGCTCAAACTCCCGCCGTGACGAGATCTGGAATTTGAGGACGTCCATGAACTGCGGATAGTGCCGCTGCAAGATCCGAAACAGGTTGATGATTTCGCCATTGCGATCGTTGATGACTTCGGCCTTCGGGGCCGTCTTGCGACGCAGGAAAACTCCGCCCATTCCAACAAAGGGTTCGGCATAGAGCCCGTGCGGGATTTCGGCGATCATGGCCGTCAGCCGGTTGGCAAGAGCGCGCTTGCCACCCAACCATGCGGCTGGTGGAGATGCTGGGTGAACACTTCTAAATGCATTCTGCATTGTGCTTTATCCAAGACTCTGAATAGCCCCACGTTTCGTAGACACCCTCGGGTTACGTTTTCTGCTGCTTCTCGAACTCGATGGGCGACAGCATTCCGTTTCTGACATGTTTGCGCTTCGAGTTGTAGAACATTTCGATGTATTCGAACACATCCTGCCTGGCTTCGTCTCTTGAGCGGTAGACTTTTCGACGTATCCGCTCCCGCTTCAACAGATTGAAGAAGCTTTCGGCGACCGCATTGTCGTGGCAGTTGCCGCGTCGGCTCATCGAGTGAACCAGATTGTGGTGCTTCAGGAAAGATGTCCACTCCATGCTGGTGAATTGTGATCCCTGATCCGAATGCACCAGAACCTTGTCCCTTGGCTTTCGCCGCCAGACCGCCATCAGCAAAGCCTGCAGGACGACATCTGTCGTCTGGCGGCTCTGCATCGACCAGCCGATAACACGGCGGGAATAGAGATCGATTACCACGGCCAGGTAGGCGAAGCCCTCGCACGTTCTGATATAGGTGATGTCCGTGACCCAGGCTGTGTCTGGAGCCGCCACGTCGAATTGTCGGGCGAGCGTGTTGTCGATGACAATCGAGGGCCTTCCGCCATACATTCCAGGGCGTCGTTTATAGCCGATCTGGGCCTTTATCCCGGCGATCCGCGTCAGGCGGGCAACCCGATTGAGGCAGGAAGTCTCGCCGTGATCGAGCAGATCGTCGTGAAGCTTGCGGTAGCCATAGACCTTGCCGCTTTCCTCCCAAGCCACCTGTAGCAGATCGATCTGACGTTTGTCTTCAAAAGCCCGCTTGCTCAAGGG
>NZ_JAIVFR010000919.1 GCF_020829685.1 Nostoc sp. CHAB 5715
CTTTCAACAACAGCCGTTCACTGCACTTCTTCTTAGCAGCATGGCCTGTAATTGGAATCTGGTTCACCTCCTTGGGTGTAAGCACAATGGCGTTCAACTTGAACGGTTTCAACTTCAACCAATCCATCATTGATTCAAGCGGTCGCGTCATCAGCACTTGGGCAGATGTAATCAACCGGGCTAACCTGGGTATGGAAGTAATGCACGAGCGTAACGCTCACAACTTCCCCTTAGATTTGGCGGCAGGTGATGTTGCTCCTGTCGCTCTGACTGCTCCTGCTATCAACGGTTAATTAGTCAGTTTAGCTAAATCAAAAAGCGCTCTCCCAAATTGGAGGGCGCTTTTTAGTGTCAACAACAATATTACAAAAAGACGGCGAGAAAGCCCCCGAACTTCAATGTATGGGATGAATCGTCGCTCGCCGTCTTACTCCCTTCCCGCTAGAAGATTACCGATAATGTAGGAAAAAGTAATACATAATGTGATAAAGGGAACATTATAGGTGAATATGTGAGAAACCGAACATTCCAACTATGCGATCGCCAGTTTACAGCAGTTTTCATGTATTTGAACCACATCTGTTGTAGGGGTAAAGCGCAATGCTCATACGTGTCAACTTAACGTAAAAGCCATGTCCCGCAAGGAACTGAAGTTCCTTGCTAATAGCGAAACTCATCTGAAGATGACTAAATATAGCCAAAAATCTTTAGTCTACTGAAGTAGACTTGAGCTAAAAGCCAAAGGAATTCATTCCAAGGCGGGTGAGGAAGTTAACAGATAAGCCATTTCTAGCTTAAGTTGACACCAATGAGCAATGCGCTTTACCCCTACCGCATGGTCTATTTACCTGAAAATAGCTGTAACTTAGAGTTGTAGCAAAAACTATACTACAAGCATCAAAAAGACTACTTCATTCTCACTCTGAGATTACTAAACTAAAGTGTAAATGTGTTGAATTGTGTTTTGAATTTGTTCTGATGTCTGAAGATGGGAATGTTGAAAATATTTCAATTTAACTCTCCATCGTGATTCAATCACGCCGACTTAAATTTCACCTGTCCAAATATTTCTATCTATGCCGTAGTCTACTGGTTTTTCTGAGAGCAACATCCTCCATGAGTTCTTGCCTTTGCTCTGAGTTTAATCTAGACGGTACTTGATGGGCTATTGGTTTAACTAATTCATTCAACCCGTCTTCAAGAAACTTATCTATCCAAGTTGATAAAGTTTTATATGTACAGTTTAGTAATTCCGACACTTCTGTTCTGGTTTTACCCTCATACAAGTATTTAATTGCTAATAATCTTTGACGCAAATATTCTTGTTGATGCAAGTAGTACAATTTTTGCCACAAGTCTAAGTTAAACTGGCGATCGCCTAGTTGAAATGTTCGGTTCAGCAGAGATTTATCCACTTCAGCTACCCCAGCACTACTTGCGTAATACTTTATCTTACATTATCGGTAATCTTCTGGCGGGAAAGGAGTAGTCGTAATTGTCACATGGGCATCACTTGCCCCTGACATTGCATAGATTTGCCCTTGAATATATTCGTGTTTATTAAGGCTGGATTTTTCAGCTTCCAGGTATGCTTCTTTTGAAAGATAGGGGTGAAATTGGCTAAGAGTCATAAGCAATTTAAAATTCACTTAATAAACAGAACAATATTTTTGGCAATCAATATCAATCTTCTGTCCGCAACAACCAAAAGCCGCTATAAGTCATCCCGGAATCATCTGGTTGAACTAACAAAAAATGCAATCCTCGGCAATGCTTTTTTCGTTGTTCAAATGCTTGGGCTGCTGTTGTAACTTCTGGATCTTCAAAAGTGGCAACAATCCATCTGTCCACCAAGCCAGCTTCTAATATTAAGCCGTCTGGTGCGCCAGATATGTAATTTAAGCCTACGGGACGGGCTTGCTGCAACCACCGGGCTAGGCGCATTGATTGCCGTCCACCATAAATTACTACACCAGGGACGGGGACTGTTGATGCTAAACCCAAATTGATGGGTTTGCGATGTTCTGGTATGTGCAAAATGGGAATGGGGCGATCGCTAAATCTCGTTTCCACGTCACTAGCAGCTAGACTCGCAAAACGCCATTGTTCTCCCCACAGGTTTTCTGGTAATGGTGCTGGAGGTGGTTTATCCAGTGTTGAGGGATACTGCTTTTCTTGTAACCACTGCTTTAACGCCAAAGTGTGACGGGTAGGTTCGACATTTATACTTAAATTGCGTCCCGCCGCCTCAATTAAACTTAGAGACTGAGGACGAAATACCTGAATCACATCTGGCAATTTTTCACCTGCGGCTAGCTCAAGTTGAGCAGCAACCCAATTAGAATTTGCTGCTGACTGGAGACAGGTGGCTTCATACTCAAAGCTGCGAGTTGCGTCACAAATCAACAACTCCCATACAACTTGTCCAGATGCATCCTGTAAGGGACGACGATAAAAATCAACCTGCCAAATTTTCATAAGTGGGGAGTGGGGAGTGGGGACTTGTACTGAGCGACTTGTGCCGAGCGAAGCCGAGGTAAGCCGAAGTAGTGGGGAGTGGGGAGATGAGGGGGATGAGGGGGATGAGGGGGATGGGGGAGAGTTAAAACTGAAAGTTTCAAGCTCAGAGGTTCAACGTTCGAGTAAAAAGGCTCAACGTTCGAGTAAAAAGGTTCAACGTTTGAGTAAAAAGGCTCAACGTTCAGGTTCAAAGACTCAACATTCAAGCTGATACCCCATGCCCCATGCCCAATTCAAAAAGCCTGAATCCATTCTTTGACAGAATATTCAGTCCAAATGCCATTTTTCCAGTAGGGATCATTTTCAATTAACTCGCGGTCGTTGGCAAAGATCGCCGCGGCTTCGCTGACCGTCAGGTCCAGCACGTCGGCCACGTTCATGATGCGCGGCTTGATGGCGCCCATGGGCTGGCGCTCGATCATCACCTCCAGTATCTCGGGACGGTAGC
>NZ_JAIVFR010000091.1 GCF_020829685.1 Nostoc sp. CHAB 5715
CTAGAAATAAAGCTCTTAATAGCTCAAATTTTTCTGTCAGCATCATTTCCCAATCCTGCCCAAACCCGATAGCACCCAACAAATTCCATTGTAGTCATTACTTAATGGGGGATTGGGCATTGGGCATTGGGCATTGGGTACTTGTACCGCCAGTTTCTTCAAACTAGATTAATCTCAGAGCAACCCCTTTAACACCTTTGCCAAATACTCATACTGCTCTAAAGTATTGTAAATCTGCGCCGAAATCCTTACCAACAGCCGAGGTTTTTCCAGCCACGGCATCACCTGCACTTGAATACCAAACTTATCAAACAACTCATCATGTATAGACATAAAATTGCGGTTTTCTAAAGTCGTAGGCAATGGCACAACCGCCATTGAACCAATCATCTCCTCTGGACAAGACGGCTGCACTTCCAGCGCTTCACAAAGTAGCTGTCTTCCCTGCAACACTAGCTGATGATTTTGCTGTCTCAATTCTGTCCACCCACCAGGTAGCAACGAACCCATAAAAGCGATCGCTTCTGGTACAGACATATAAGCCGTATAATCGTCTGTACCTGTCCAGTCAAATTCCAACTGAAAGCGGGTTTTATCAGTCCGTGGCGAATTTGTTCCGTGGCTAATTGTCAGAGGACGAATTTCTAACTGTTTATCTCGTCGCACATACAAAAATGCTGCCCCTTTGGGCGCACACAGCCATTTATGACAATTCCCGGTGTAATAAGTTGCGCCAATCTCTCGCAAATCGAGGAGAATCATTCCAGGCGCATGGGCACCATCTACCAATGTATCTACACCCCGTTGTTGCAACTCCTTCACCAAGTCTTGAATCGGGAAAATTAGCCCTGTCTGACTGGTAACATGATCTAAAAGTGCTAATCGTGTTTTTGGTGAAACTCGCTCAATTACTGCTGCCACTACTTGCTGTGGGGAGTCAATGGGGAAAGGAATTTTTGCTACTACCACCTGCGCACTAGTGCGACTGGCAACAAAATCAAGTGCATTGCGGCAAGCATTATATTCGTGGTTGGTTGTGAGTATCTCGTCCTCTGGTGAAAACGTCAGCGACCTCAACACCGAATTAACGCCAGTCGTCGCATTGGGGACAAATACTAAATCTTGCACATCAGCACCTACAAACACCGCCAGCTTATTTCTGGCATCGTCTAGCAGGGGTTCCCATTCCCTACCAAAAAAGCGTAAAGGTTCTTTTTCTAGCTGCAATCGCAGTCTTTGTTGAAACTCCAGCACTTGTTTAGGACAAGCACCAAAAGACCCATGATTCAGAAACATTACAGCCGAGTCAAGCGACCATAAATTTCTGACGGATAATCTAGAATCCAAAATTTAAAATCCAAAATTGCTAAACTCCCCAGGCCGGATTCGAACCAGCGACCAATCGATTAACAGTCGATCGCTCTACCACTGAGCTACTGAGGATCACTCACGATTTATAATCTTAGGGCTAAAAATAGGATTTGGCAAGTACTTTCGCCAAGATTTTTTTAAATACTTAATTTATATATAGAATTTTTGCAACGAAAACTCATTCAGGAACTTAAGCAGAGACTTTTGAATATTAATATCTACTGTAATCCCATTCGTAATTCAGCCAGACGCTGCCGCGCCTTAGCATCAATGGCATTAGCTAAAAACCTACTCTTAGATTGTTTGCGCGTATGATACTTCTGTCGCATCCGACAGACGGTAGCTTCTACTTCCCCACAGAGTTGTTGTGCCGATAACCATTCAGCCCCATACCCTTGTATCATCAACTGCTGTGCCCGATCTGATGTAGCAACAATTACACGAGAAATCAAAGATTGGGCTATTTGCTGGCGCATAGACGCACAGGATTTTTCAATATAAGTATCAGCTGTCTGTCCAAAATCAGTGTAATAAACTGATAAAAGCTCAGTAATTGTTTCTTTATTGCTAGAGGAGTTCTGATATTGGGCATCAAAAACTATTTGAGTTGCATAACCTTGAAACGCACTATAACCAGTCATCGCTTCCACAAGTTCACCCCGTGCTGCCTCTAGTCCAACACTATCACGCGTTTTTTTAAGGCAAGGCCAAGCGCCAATCATATTGTAGCCGTCTACTAACAAAACGGCTTGGAGTAAGGAACGGGGCATGGTTTTTGATCACAATTTTCTAGAGTTAACAAAATTCATTCATAAGTTTTATAATAATTGATGCATAGTCTGTAACACTATGCTACACAGAATAAAAAATAAGGCGCGTTGCAGTTCTTTTTCAATAGTGGTGAAAATGAAGAGTGCTGAGTTAAAAGACCACCTAATAAAGGGTGGAGCATATACAGGTATGAAAGCCTGAGTACTTTTTACTTTACTCAGCACTCAGCACGGGCTAAACCATAGTTATCCGCTAACAGCACTCAGCACTAAATTAAGAGGCTTCGCTGTGTACCTCCATTAGACGTTGTTTGAGGCGTTGAGGTTCACCCCTATCTACCAGAGAGCCTTTTTTAAGCAAGAAAGCACCGTCACAGTAATTTAACTCGTCTAATCGATGTGTCACCCAAAGCGCTGTAATACCTCGACTTTTGACAAGGCGGCGCACACCAGCAACTAAATCCAACTGGCTATCTGGATCTAGTAAGGCAGTGGGTTCATCTAATAATAAGACTTCACAGCGACGGGCGATCGCACCAGCGATCGCTACTCGCTGTTTCTGTCCCCCAGAGAGTGCATAAATAGGGCGTCGTAGGAGAGTAAGCAAATTCACCGCTCCTAGCGCCTCCTCAACCCTTGCTCTAGTGGCAGCAGGTGGTAACTTTTCTTCCACCAATCCAAAAGCCACATCAGCACCAACCGTTGGCATCACCAGTTGATGATCCGGATTTTGGAAGACAAAGCCAACTGGGTGCAAAACCCGAATTTCCCCAGACTCAGGAGCTAATAGTCCCGCCAGCAGTCTAAGTAACGTTGATTTCCCACTGCCATTTGTACCTAAGAGCATCCAAAACTCGCCCTTGGGTACTTCTAAAGAGCAAGATTTGATAACTTTCTCTCCATTAGGCCAACTGAAATTTAAATCCTTGACCTCAATGCTCACTTGAGCCATTTGTCAACCTTGGTTACTCAGCAGCTACAGCGAAAAAGCCAGGTGGTCTACCACCACCAGGGGTTGTACCATCTTTCTGAACAATCTGTACCCCAGAAATTTCACTAGCGCGGACAGCAATTTTTTTCTCTGTCTTGCCCTCGCACTTGAGTTCCACAATGTCAGGGTTACCAGAGCGTATTGCTGCCAAAATTAGTTGATAGACAGCCTCAGCATCCTCTGCTGACTTACGTTGTACAGAAATAGGGAAAGCAGTGTTTCTGATGCTTAAATCGATGGTAAACATTTAGCAATAATCTTTCTTTAACTGTAGGACTCATTTTAGCGTCAGCTGACTGATTCTAGGGAAATGGGGATTGGGGATTGGGCATGGGCATGGGGCATTGGGCATGGGCATGGGGCATTGGGCATTGGGCATTGGGCATTGGTTATTTCTCTTCATCTCCCTTATCTCCCTTATCTCCCCACTCCCCACCTCATCTGCATAAAAAATTAATTTTTATTACAAAACCCCTAGAAAAATTAGCAATTTACACCTAATATGATTAAAGGTGTGTAAAAAATTGTAAACTTGGTTAAGAACCCGGTTAACTTTCTGCTTATGGAAGGCTTTTATATAGCCATCTATAATACAGATACAACCTGTACTTATAAACATTTGGAGATTTGCTCTAATGACCATCGCAGTTGGACGCGCCCCCAGTAGAGGGTGGTTTGACGTATTAGACGACTGGCTCAAGCGCGATCGCTTCGTATTCGTAGGTTGGTCAGGGATACTATTGTTCCCCTGCGCCTTCCTAGCACTAGGCGGTTGGCTGACCGGCACCACCTTCGTCACCTCTTGGTACACTCACGGGTTAGCCTCCTCCTACCTAGAAGGCTGTAACTTCCTAACAGTGGCAGTATCCACCCCCGCCGACAGCATGGGACACTCACTTCTGCTGTTGTGGGGGCCAGAAGCCCAAGGCAACCTCACCCGTTGGTTCCAATTGGGTGGTTTGTGGCCATTCGTGGCCCTGCACGGAGCCTTCGGTTTGATTGGCTTCATGTTGCGCCAATTTGAAATTGCCCGTCTAGTAGGTATCCGTCCTTATAACGCCCTCGCCTTCTCCGCTCCCATTGCGGTATTCGTCAGCGTATTCCTGATGTACCCCTTGGGACAATCGTCGTGGTTCTTTGCACCCAGCTTTGGCGTAGCTGCTATTTTCCGGTTCCTACTATTCCTGCAAGGGTTCCACAACTGGACACTCAACCCCTTCCACATGATGGGTGTTGCTGGTGTATTGGGTGGTGCTTTGTTGTGCGCCATTCACGGAGCCACAGTGGAAAATACCTTGTTTGAAGACGGTGAAGGAGCTAACACCTTCCGCGCCTTCAATCCAACCCAATCTGAAGAAACCTACTCAATGGTGACGGCAAACCGTTTCTGGTCACAGATTTTCGGTATTGCCTTCTCAAACAAGCGCTGGTTGCACTTCTTCATGTTGTTCGTGCCAGTCACAGGCTTGTGGATGAGCGCCGTCGGCATCGTCGGTTTGGCACTCAACCTGCGGGCTTATGATTTCGTCTCCCAAGAATTACGGGCGGCGGAAGACCCGGAGTTTGAAACCTTCTATACCAAAAACATTTTGCTGAATGAGGGTATCCGCGCTTGGATGGCTCCTCAAGATCAACCCCACGAACAATTTGTATTCCCTGAGGAAGTTCTACCTCGCGGTAACGCTCTCTAATAGACCAAATATATTAGGCGGCACTGGACGCGACCAAGAATCTACTGGCTTTGCCTGGTGGTCTGGTAACGCACGTTTAATCAATCTATCTGGCAAACTACTGGGTGCTCACGTTGCCCATGCTGGTTTGATTGTATTCTGGGCTGGAGCGATGACTTTGTTTGAAGTCGCTCACTTCGTTCCTGAAAAGCCCATGTACGAGCAGGGCTTGATCCTGTTACCTCACCTTGCTACCCAAGGTTGGGGTGTTGGTGCTGGTGGTGAAGTTATCGACACCTTCCCCTACTTTGTTGTCGGTGTACTCCACCTAATTTCCTCAGCCGTCCTTGGCTTTGGCGGTATCTATCATGCCGTCCGTGGGCCAGAAACCTTAGAAGAATACTCTTCCTTCTTTGGTTACGACTGGAAAGACAAGAACAAGATGACCAACATCATCGGGTTCCACCTGATTATTTTAGGATGCGGTGCGCTGCTGTTAGTGGCAAAGGCAATGTTCTTTGGTGGGTTATATGACACCTGGGCACCCGGTGGTGGTGATGTTCGGATTATTACCAATCCGACACTGAACCCAGCAGTTATCTTCGGTTATGTAATCAAGTCTCCCTTCGGTGGCGAAGGCTGGATTGTCAGCGTCGATAACTTAGAAGATGTGGTTGGTGGTCACATCTGGGTTGCCTTTATCTGTATTGCTGGCGGTATTTTCCACATTCTTACCAAGCCTTTTGCTTGGTCACGTCGTGCATCCATCTGGTCTGGTGAAGCTTACCTCTCCTACAGCTTGGGCGCTCTGTCGTTGATGGGCTTCATTGCCTCGATTTTTGTTTGGTTTAACAACACCGTTTACCCCAGCGAATTCTTTGGTCCTACCGGTCCAGAAGCTTCTCAAGCCCAGGCTTTGACCTTCTTGATTCGTGACCAACGCTTGGGTGCTAACGTCGGTTCTGCCCAAGGCCCCACAGGATTGGGTAAATACCTAATGCGCTCTCCAACTGGTGAAATCATCTTCGGTGGTGAAACCATGCGCTTCTGGGATTTCCGTGGCCCTTGGTTGGAGCCTCTACGTGGTCCCAATGGTCTTGACCTGGAAAAAATCAAGAATGATATTCAGCCTTGGCAAGCTCGTCGCGCTGCTGAATACATGACCCATGCTCCTCTGGGTTCTCTGAACTCCGTGGGTGGTGTGGCTACCGAAATTAACTCCTTCAACTACGTATCTCCTCGCGCTTGGTTGGCGACTTCTCACTTCGTACTAGGATTCTTCTTCCTAGTTGGTCACTTGTGGCACGCTGGTCGCGCACGGGCTGCGGCTGGTGGTTTTGAGAAAGGAATTAACCGTGATACTGAGCCAGTGATGTTCATGGACGACCTAGATTAGGTTGTAAAGTTTATTTCATCATTGACAATTAAATAGTTTAGAGGCTCTTGCGTAAAAGCAAGGGCTTTTTTTATAGGAAAATTAGTCATCTATTGATTAAACTCAGCGACTTACCAAAGGAATTAATACTATGAGCGACTCTAATTTTATTGATGCTTTGCGATGGACATCTGAAGCTAAAGAAAAATTACAAAATATTCCCTTTTTTGTCCGCTCTCAAGCTAAAGCCAGAATTGAACAGCTGGTTCGTGAAGCAGGTCAAGAGGTTGTGACAGCTAATTTGGTAGAACAGGCTAGGCTTGAGTTTGGACAATAAAACATTCTGGAGGTCGTAACAATGACAGTCGCCAAAAATCGAGCAGACCGAGTAATGCTTTATAACATTAGCTGGGAACAGTTTGAAAATCTTCTAAAAGACTTGGGACATCGGGCAGCAAAGTTAGCTTACGATCGCACTACATTTGGAAATTATAAGACCTTTACCTGAACATAAAGATTACATTACAAAGAGATAATAGATTAATAAGTGAGTTGAAGAAAAGTAGTCATCGCCGTCAAAAGGCAGAGCCAAGCGACAATTCAAATGAGCGAACTGACCATACTAATCTAAATTTAGAGGATTTTAATTATGCCTAGACTTACGGTTCCACCCAATTTCACAGGCACTGCTGGTTCCGACACTTTAATTGGGGAAGATTTAAATAAATTTCCAGCAATTGGGATTGATATTTTAACTAGAGGTTTCATTGATACAGGCTTAGGAAAGGACACCATTAAAGGCAACGGCACTGGCGGTAAAGGGGCTGATGGTGTTATCGATAAGAACGGCAATGGCAGTGAAGGCGGTGCTGGAATCGGCATCAGCAATAATGGCAATCTGAATGCTGGGTCGGGCGACGACGCTATTATAAGTAAGGGCATTGGGGGTAGTGGAGGCGACGGTGCAGGAAGTTATCCCACCACCAATTCTGGCTCTAATGGCGGCAGTGGCGGTGTAGGGACAGGCATCAGCAACATTAGCATCCTTAATACTGGGTTGGGCAATGACACTATCATCGGCAATGGCACTGGCGGCAACGGCGGAAACGAGGGCGGTCGATACGCCGGTGGCGACGGTGGATTTGGGACTGGCATCAGCAACAGTGGCAAACTGAATACTGGGTTGGGCAATGACATTATCACTGGCACTGGTCAGGGCGGCACTGGTGCTGATGGCTTTGGCGGCGGCAGGGGTGGATATGCGACTGGCATCAGCAACACTGGGCAACTGGATACCGGAGACGGAAATGACGCGATTGCCGGCATCGGTATGGGCGGCATTCCCGGCTTCGGGTTTGTTAGCCGTTTTGGCAGTGTAGGGACTGGCATCAGCAATAATGGCAGTCTCAATACAGGCTCAGGAAATGACACAATCACTGGCACTGGTACAGGCGGTGGCAGCTTTCTTGACTTTTTTTTCAATAGCAATACTGCCAATACTGCAACTGGCATCAGCAACAGTGGGCAACTGGATACCGGAGACGGAGAAGACAGGATCATAGGCACTGGCACTAGTATTGCCACCTTCGGCGGCAATTATGGAAGAACTGGCGGCATCCAGAACATGAAAGGTGCCACCATCACCACAGGGCAGGGCAACGACACAATTACTGGTTCTGGCAACAGTTTAGTCTCCAACCTCATCGTTATAGGCATCTCCAACGATGGAGTCATTGATACTGGCAATGGTTGTGACATCCTTACGGGACTTGCTAGCACAACAATTAGTGATACTGACTATACCAGCGGCATCCAGAACATGAAAGGTGCCACCATCACCACAGGGCAGGGCAATGACACTATCATCGGCAATGGCACTGGCGGTCGTAGAAGCAACAATCCGCCCGACGGCGGCGGTGGTGGTACTGGAACAGGCATCAGTAACAGTGGCAAACTGAATGCAGGGGACGGAAATGACACGATCGCTGGCACTGGTCAGGGCGGCACTGGTGGTGAAAATCGTGGCGGCGACGACGGCGGATTTGGGATAGGTATCAGCAACACTGGGCAACTGGATACTGAAGACGGAAATGGCAGTCTGAATGCAGGGGATGGCAATGACACTATAAGTGGCACTGGTCAGGGCGGTAATGGTAGTAATAGCGTTTACGTTGATAAGGGTAATGGTGGTAATGGAACAGGTATTAGTAACAGTGGCAATCTGAATGCAGGGCATGGGAATGACACTATCATCGGCACTGGTCAGGGCGGTAAAGGCCGTGATGGTGCTATCAATAAGAACATCAATGGCAGCAAAGGCGGTGCTGGAATCGGCATCAGCAATAATGGCAATCTGAATGCTGGGTCGGGCGACGACGCTATCATCGGCAAGGGTATTGGGGGTCGTGGAGGCAACGGCTCGGATGATTCTGATTTTGATTTTGGATCTGGCACTGCTGGCGGCGGTGGCGGTGCAGGGACAGGCATCAGTAACATTGGCATCCTTAATACCGGGTTGGGCAACGATACAATTACTGGTTCTGGCAACGGTTTAGGAGGCAACAACCTCATCGTCATAGGCATCTCCAACGACGGAGTAATTGATACTGGGAATGGTCGTGACATTCTTACCGGACAGGCTACAGCAACAATTGGTGGTGCTGCCTATGGCATTTATGGAAAAGGAACTATCAAGACTGGCGATGGCAATGACAAAATTACAACCACCAGTACTATCAATGAAGTTCAACAAAAAGTTACTATTGGTGGCGGTATCAACATTGATCTAGGCACTGGAAATGACTACTTCAAAGGGTTTGGTACTGGGACTGTGGATGGTGGAAAAGGTTTTGATACCTTAGACCTGAGTGCTTTCAATCGCTCTGAACTCACTTTTTCTGGTGTAATTTCGAGCAATGCCTTAAACCCAGCTAACATCAGCTTCAATAACAATAAAAATGTTATTACACTCTCTACTACGGGCTTTGAGAATTTTATCTTTGCAGATGACTCTTTGTCCTACAGCACTTTAGTCTGAAATTAAAATTACAAGAATCTCACGAAAAATAATTACGAATTACGAATTAATATCAACTTCCTCCCACATTCATTGCTGCTAAAAAAGCCTTCTGGCTCACATCTCTGTAAACTGTATTTAAATACTTCATTACTACATCACTGGAAGTTGAATTTACTGCATTTTCCTCTTCCTTTGCAAGGGGGATTGCTCCTAATACATCTAATACCATCTCATTAGTGGACGGCGCAATTACTACCAATGATGACTCTAGTGGCTCATCATATTGCCAGAAAGAGTCAATTTTTACTGAGTATTTGTTATTAGGAATTGACTGTTGAATATCGGGCGTTTGTGTGGTAATATGTTGAATCTTGGCACTACGCAATTGACGTAAATCGCTGATAATTTGCTCTTTGGTGCGTCCGCGCAATTGAAATAGTACAAAGGGGTCTTCACTGAAGCGATCGCCTAACTGATAGTACAGGGCACCAATGTGTTTACAGGGATTTGCTTTATCAGGACAAGAGCATTTACTCTGGACATCAGCAAGGGTAAATGGAAATATCGAAAGACCATTAGCTGTGAACACTTCTTCTATATTCTGTGGCATTTCTCCTGCTAGTAATTTGGCAGCAAAAATTGCCTTGTGAGACATGCTTTCAATTACATAACCCCACTGTTCATCACTAAAAGGTTCAAGGGAAAGGGAAACTTTATAAGGTTCTACTTCACTACCTTGCACTCTAGCCAATACTTTCGCACCTTTAAATTCGATGCTGAGAACATTTCCTTGACGAGCATAGTTTCTTGCACGTTCTAAACGCTTTTTAAAACGATAGGAATCTAGCAAATCTAGCCATTGTTGTGACCACCATTCTCGGCTTGCTTGTAATGTGTAATTAGTCATAAATTAATTCAAAAGAATTCAGCACTCAGGAGTCAGAAGTCAGAATTTAAAAGGAATACAGTATAATTGGTAGATTTATGTATCAATTATTTGCCTGATTATTTAACCAGGGCTATTTCATTCTCATCTAGCCCGCCTCAGAATAAATTCTGAGGCTAATAACAAAAGTCGTCTTAAGACGACTAAGAAAGGTTTTTAGTCCACTAAAGTGGACTTGGGCTATAAGAGAGGAACTTCAGTTCTGGGCGGTTTATGTCTAGAACGAAATAGCCCTAGTATTTACTTAGTTTTTCATTAATGAGAAAATATTCATGAGATACAAACTTTTGGGCAAAAGTGGGTTAAGAGTCTCTGAACTCTCCTTAGGAACCATGACCTTTGGTGAAGATTGGGGTTGGGGTGCATCTGTTGACGAAAGTCGTAAAATCTTTGATAGCTATGTAGAAGCAGGGGGAAATTTCATTGACACCGCCAACGGTTATACCGATGGTAGCAGTGAAAAAATTGTCGGTGAGTTGATTGCTAAAGAACGGGAACGCTTTGTAGTTGCGACAAAATATTCCTTTCCCTTGCAGATGAATGAGAAAAAGGGCGATCCTAACGCTAGTGGAAACCATCGCAAGAATTTAATTCAGTCTTTAGAAGGTAGCCTGAAACGACTCAATACCGATTACATTGATTTATTCTGGTTACACGCTTGGGATTTCACAACACCTATTGAAGAAGTATTGCGATCGCTTGATGATGTAGTCCGTCAAGGTAAAGTACTTTACATCGGTATTTCTGACACACCCGCTTGGATTGTTTCCCAAGCAAATACTATCGCCCAATACCAAGGATGGACGCAGTTTATCGCCCTGCAAATTGAGTATAGTTTAATTCAACGAACACCAGAACGTGACTTGCTACCGATGGCTAAAGCTTTCGATTTAGCAGTAACACCGTGGTCGCCTTTAGGTGGTGGTGTGCTTACAGGTAAGTATAATCAGCCTCCTCAAGAGAGTAGTGAACAAGGAAGATTAGTAAATCCAGCGTTTGGAAATATTTCAGAACGGAATTTAGCGATCGCTAAAGTTGTCAGTGAAGTTGCAACTCAAATTGGACACACACCTTCACAGGTAGCATTAGCTTGGTTACACGCTCAAAATGGTGTAATTATTCCGATAATTGGGGCACGTAAATTAACGCAGTTTCAAGATAACTTAGCTTCTTTAGATATCACCCTCTCGCCAGAACATTTGCAACGTTTAAATGAAGTGAGTCAAATTGAACTGGGTTTTCCCCATGACTTTTTGCACAATGATGTAATTCGCGATCGCCTTTTCGGTGGTACATTCAATACCATAGAAAACCATCGTATTTAACTAATAGTCATAAACAGTAACATATTCAGGCATTAATACAATCCATCGTTAGAGAGTTTCGCCAAGCCTTGCAATTGTGTAGAGTTAGATATAAAAGGCATTAACAACGTAGAATCATGAGCGACAACAGCATTACATCACGTTTGTACCCTACCCGCATTGACATTCCCGCCGAAGCGCGAGTGCAAATCGTGGTAATTCTCAACCAAACTTTGGCAGCTACTTCTGATCTGAAAACCCAAGCAAAGCAAGCGCACTGGAATGTTAAAGGAACTGACTTTTACCAGTTGCACCTATTAGTTAAATACGATGGTT
>NZ_JAIVFR010000920.1 GCF_020829685.1 Nostoc sp. CHAB 5715
GCGACTTAGGTTGAAAGCCCCCGGATTTATCCGTGGAAGCGATAAAAATTTATACTTTTTTGAATCCCCTGACTTTAGGCATGGGGAGATTCTGAATTCTGAATTCTGACTTCTGGATTCTCCTCAACAGCCTGGGAACATGGAAAAATTACCAAAGTCAACCTTTATATAAGAAAATTTTGCTTGAAGCAGAGGCAAGTTAACACTTCGACTCCTTTCGACTGCGCTACCTCGGCTCCGCTCGGCACAAGTCAAGGCAAGTCGCTCAGTGTAAAAATTAATCATTTTTTGCATTCTAAGTAACACATACAACTATTTCAACCGCAAATATTCTGAGGGTTAAAATGACTAAAAGGTTTTCTTCGCCTCGATTAGTAGTGTCTGCTAGACTCACTAACCTTGCTCAGACTGCTTTTGGCGCTGCGATCGCACTTAATCTGTGGGCAAATCCCTCCCTCGCTGGCGATCCATTTCGCAATAACGAACCTCATCAAATTGGCGAACAAACAGAAGCCGCTTTTAAAGCGATTTTTCAACAGGGCAACTATCCAGCAGCAGAACGTTATCTCCAACAAGCAGTATCCAAAGAGCCAAATGAACCTCTAGCTTATGCCATGAGCGCATCTTTAGCATACGGTAATAAGGATTGGGCTAAACTAGACACCTACAGCCAGAAAACTCTAGAAGCCGGACAAAAATTAATTCCTAGCGATCCACTGCGTGGTAATTTATACACTGCTGTTGGTCATTTTTTAGAGGGTGCAGTAATTCTTACCCGTGAGGGTACTGTCAACGGTGTGCCGCAAGCCTTTAGTCGGTTGCGGCAAGTTTATGAATATTTAGACAAAGCCGAAGCAATTTCTGCCAACGATCCAGAACTGAATTTAATCAAGGGTTATATGGATTTATTGTTGGCGGTTAATTTGCCATTTGCTAGCCCAGATCAGGCAATTGGACGCTTAGAACAAAATGCTGCTCCTGGGTATCTAGTAGATCGAGGTATTGCCCTTGCTTACCGGGATTTAAAACGGTATCCACAGGCACTAGAGTATGTAAACCGGGCGATCAAAACTACATCCGATAATCCAGAAATTTATTATCTCAAAGCCCAAATACTGAAACAACTGGGGCAAAAAGAAAAAAGCCAGCAAATGATCCAGGAAGCGATCGCTAATTTTGACAAAGCATTGACTAAAAAATCCCAACTCCCAGGCGATTTAGTCAAACAAATTGAACGTGAACGCAGCAGTGCTGTTAGCCTGAAGAATCCTGGGTAATTGGGCATTGGGCATTGGGCATTGGTTATTAATTCTTCTCCCTCATCCCCCTCATCCCCCTTATCTCCCCCCATTCCCCACTCCCCACTCCCTACTTTGATATGCTTATTTGCAGAACAGTAATTGAGATACTAGACCAAAATGCAGATTCAGTTCCGCGAAATTAATCCTTTTGATGTGTGGATTTGGCTGAAATTCAGCACAAATCCTTCTGCGCGTGAAAAGCAGTATGTAGAAGAAGTTTTCAATTCCTGGTTTTATCTGGGTAAATTGGGTGCATTTAACGCAGAGAATCTTCAGGTGCAGGACACTGGACTCGATATCAGCTACATGAATTATGATGAACAAGGGTATGACAAAAGTCTACTAGCACTGATGCATAACATCGGTGAGTTTGAATATGAGGGACAGTGGGGGCGTTGTTGGTTTGACTTAGGAACCAGTGATGCGATCGCTCTGGATATTTTAATCAACGCCCTCACACAGCTAAGTGAAGAATATGTCACCATTGAAGAATTGTACATCGGTGGCGAAAATCCAGATTGGCCTATTGAGGATAGCGAAAGTCGTCCTCACTCTATTTACGATAATTAGTTACCAAAATGAATAAAGCAGGCGAAATTCGGGTAATAGCCTTGGGGCTAATTCGAGATGGCGAACGCATATTTCTTTCTGAAGGCTACGATCCCGTAAAGCAAGAAACATTTTATCGGGCTTTGGGCGGTGGGGTTGAATTTGGCGAAACCAGCCGCGTCGCGCTACAACGGGAGTTTCAAGAGGAAATTCAGGCAGAGTTAACGAATATTAAATATTTAGGTTGTATAGAAAACCTGTTTACATTTAGTGGTAGGCAAGGTCATGAAATTATTCAGCTTTATCAATGTGACTTTGTTGATTTCAAATTTTATCAACTGGAAAGTTTAGTTTTTTCAGAATCACCAAATCATAAACATAGAGCATTATGGATAGATATCTCTCGCTTGAAATCTGGGGAATTCAGATTAGTACCTGAAGTGTTTTTTGAATATTTTTGAAGAAGAATTCAGCTATTCTGAATTCAGGAGTCAGAATCAATCAGTGGGCGATTCAGAAAGTATGTATCATAATTAAGAATTATTTTTAATTAGAACTTCTTTGTGAGCTTAATCGGTAATTTTCTTTACATTTTCTTGCTGTAACTTTTCAATTTCTTTATCTCGCCACTCAAGCTTTTCTTTGATATCGTTATTTTCGCTCTGAAGCTCGTTTATCTGGCTTTGGAGTTTTTCGCGCTGTTCTTGAAGCTGCTTGGCTTTTTCCTCAACGCTCTGAAGCTCGTTTATCTGGCTTTGGAGTTTTTCGCGCTGTTCTTGAAGCTGCTTGGCTTTTTCCTCAAGCCGCTTGATTGCGCTCTGTGATTGTTGTCCCTGTTGCTCAATGTGAAACGTAACGCTATTACCCATAAAGTCATTACCACCAATCTCAATAATCTTAATCAGATAGTTGTAAATTCCTTTGTACTCGTAAAAGTTGCCCACTTTTCCTGATTCGATAGGAAGACTTTCATAACCATCCGTGCCAATTGTACCTTGCACATCACGATATGAGCTTACATCACTAATGGCTATCGAAAGCCCCTTTGGGTCAGTAAGGTACTCTAACTTGTTTTTTCTAACTGTGAGAATTTTGAATGAAGACTTTGACTC
>NZ_JAIVFR010000921.1 GCF_020829685.1 Nostoc sp. CHAB 5715
AGTGCATTTTCTGGCTTCGTTTTCAGTTCAATATCCTTGAGGCGAGAGAGGCGATCGCCTGAGAGTAAATCCCGTAATACAGAACCCTGCATGAATAGCACCAAGTCATGAATTGGAAAATCCAAACGACCAACTTGCACAGAACTACCCCAATGTCGCCAACGGGAAGGTGCTAATTTATTCAGTAGTTCTGGTGAAAAGCTGAGGGCATCTTCTGCAAATACATACTTTTGCAGCGTCTCTAAAGCTTGCCGTTGTTCTTCAACTGGTACTGGTTCAAATGGTAATCGCTGTGGGCTAACTCCAAATGGTATTTCGCTGGGGTGGATGCGATAGAAAGACTGTCCGCCAATGTATTTTGTGGTGTAATATATTTGCTGGAAATAGTTACCCAATACTGTGCTAAATCGTTCGCTCACATCGCTGTAACTATCACCAGCCATTGGATAACGCTTATCGAGACGTTCCCACATCACCCGCGAATTATTCAATTGCCACTGAGAATACAGCAGGACATTGCCACTGTTATCCCAAGCATCAGCAGTTGGGTCAAGGTCATACACATCTTCATCTGTAGAATAACTCAACTCTGGCTTATAGGATTGTGCAGCAATTTCTGACAAAATTGGCTTTTCTGCTATGGGAGTTGATGTCTGAATTGGGATGTAGCCATACTTAATTGCCCATTCATCATAAGGCCCCACCATACTGGGAAAATAATCTCCCTGTTTTGTCCCTTGAGGAGCAATATTTGGCGGAATATAATCCATCACCGAAGTTGTCAAACCTTTATTTTTGGTAATTTCGGTATTATTCATCTCGTCTGGTGGTAGCAGTGTACTACCACGGAAGTTATGCCGTAAACCAAGAGTATGTCCAACTTCGTGAGCGATGATTAAACGTAAATATTGATTGATATATTCTTTCACCTGGTCTGGAGTGGCCATAGTATCTGGCAGCAGTGACATTGCCAGTGAACCAAAGGCAAACTGATTAGCAGCTTCCATCCCGTAGCATAAATCGTACTCGGCTGCCATTTTCGATAAACGGCTCAACAACCCCTGTTGCCGTTGCACCTGCTGTGCTACACTGTTATTTTTTGCATCTAAACCATTGGCGCAAAGTAGACGATTTTGCATCAAAGCTGATAGAGTAGTGCGATTTTCAGTTTGGCTAGGTTGGACGATTTGGCGATACTCATTCTTAAGTGCCCGCACAAAGCTAGCATCTACGAGAATATCTGCATCCAAAATTTCTCCAGTCAATGGGTTAACGCGAGATGGCCCCATTGCAAAATAACCATCAACTGTGTTGATCCAGCGAATCGTGTTGTAACGAATATCTCCTGGGTCCCATGTGGCATCATCTGGCATTTGGCGAACTTCAATTGCATCCTTGAATCCAGCTTTAAGAAAGGCTTTGTTCCACATTAAAACGCCTTCTTTGATAGCATTGCGGTACTCTAAAGGCACAGCGTTATCAATCCAAAAGACAATCGGTTTTTTAGGTGGAGAAATTGCTGCTTTCGGGTCTTGTTTTTCCAAATCCCAGCGATTGATGTAGCGGACAAAAGAATCGCCGCGATCGTCTTTGGATAAATCTTGGTAGGCGGTGATGAAATAACCGATGCGATCGTCAG
The DNA here is from genome assembly GCF_020829685.1 of Nostoc sp. CHAB 5715. Classification (GTDB taxonomy): domain Bacteria; phylum Cyanobacteriota; class Cyanobacteriia; order Cyanobacteriales; family Nostocaceae; genus Nostoc. The sequence goes on from NZ_JAIVFR010000921.1 coordinate 1,640, forward strand.
CAATGCGCGGGCGATAATCTTTATCAGGTAGTTGGGAAAGACTGTAGTGGACGCGCAAGGTATAACCACGGTTGTCAGCTAGCGACGCAAAGCTTGCAACTTCACTGTCACGGTCTCCGCCACCAGAAAAATTTAAAACTGACTCAATTTCTAAGTTTTGGGGAAAAGCTTTAGCAGTACCAAAATAAGATTGGTCTGTGGTTGCTGGAACTCCTAAACTTGCAGATAATCCACCTAAATCTGTCAGTAACAAATCTCCTAAGTCGATAAGAAGAGTTTTGCGTTCTGGATGAATACTTTTAAGGGAAATGCTGTAGAGTACAGAATCACTAAAAGACCGGGCTAGCGATCGCGCCTGGGGATCGATTTGCAAATCCAGGTTGAGATTAATTTGTTCACTGATTGCTTTTTTTCGCAGTGACTCTACAGCATTTTCAGCAACATTCACCAAAGAAAATTCTGAAATATTTAAAGCTATCTTACCAGCCTCGATTTGCGATAAATCGAGGATATCATTAATCATTTCTAATAAATGTTCTCCACTGTCGTGGATTGTTTGCAGATAACCCCGTTGTCGTTGACTCAATTCACCCAAAGGCCAGCGTAACAACGTAGACGACATCCCAATCACATAAGTTAAAGGTGTGAGCAATTCGTGGCTGATAGTAGCGAGAAACTCACTTCTGAGACGGTTAGCAGCTTCGGCGGCGAGGAGAGCATCACGCAGAGCCATTGTGCGTTCAATAACTCGTTGTTCGAGAGTTTGTTTTTCTTGGGTAAGCGTTTGCATTAAATCAGCTTGGTGAATTGCGATCGCTAATTGTTCTGCGATCGCAATTAACAAGTTTTTTTCACTCTCAGTCCACTGGTGGGGATTATCGCACTGATGAGCAATCAGTAATCCCCACAATTTGTCCTCAAATATAATTGGTGCTGCCAACTTAGCCCTAACTTGGCTTTCCCTTAAAAAATTTAACAAACACTCTTCTAGAGCATAAGTTTTTTCGACATCATCCACAGCTAAGGTAAAACCTTGGCGATACTTTTCCCAACATTGAGAGGTTCGGATAAAGCAATTTCTTTCCGTGTAATTCAACACCGATGTAATAGCATCTGTAGCACGGGCTTCATAGACAATATAACCTCCATAGTTTTGGCACTCTTCTAGTGATGGTTGATTATTGACTGACACAGAAGGCGAGTGTTTACCGTTGTTCTCGTGTATAGAAAAATAGATTTCGGAACGTTCCCCAACCGACTGTTCCATGCCTGTTACCAGTGCGGTTTCATTAAGAGGAATAGTGCCAGACTGGTATTGTTCA
>NZ_JAIVFR010000922.1 GCF_020829685.1 Nostoc sp. CHAB 5715
ATGTTTAGTTATGGTGGTAATTCCATGATTGCTAGCTTAATAGCTGCTGGGTTGCTGATTCGGGTAGCACGCGAGAGTAATGAAGCTGAAGTAGTACCGTTGCGAAAACCCTTGTTGGAAAATGGTCGCAGACGCCGGGATTTTCAAAAAAATAGGAATTGAGCTAACAAAAGTTTTTTGCAGGAATTAAATAAATTATGGAAGACCTAAAACAAACAATAATCAGCTACTCCAGCACAGACCTCGAACAGCGTAAAAATTGGTATTCTCCGGCAGCAGAAGCTTATAATAAGGCAAGACCACGCTATCCTCAGGATTTGATTGAGCAAGTTGTGGAAGTTGCTCAACTCTCTACTGAGTCAAAAATTCTGGAAGTGGGATGTGGGCCTGGAACTGCAACGGTAGCGATCGCTCCGTTGGGTTGCTCTATAATCTGCTTAGAACCCAATCCAGATTTTTTCCAGTTAGCTCAACACAATTGTCAACCGTATTCTAATGTAGAGATTCAGAACACATCTTTTGAAGAGTGGGAACTCAAGCCATTTGAATTTGATGCCGTTTTAGCAGCGAGTTCTTTTCATTGGATATCACCAGAAGTTGGATATCCAAAAGCAGCAAATGCCCTAAAAGAGAATGGCTACCTGATTTTATTGTGGAACAAAGAACTTCAACCCAGTTATGAGGTGTATCAAAGTTTATCGCAAGTCTATCAAGTGCATACTCCATCTCTTGACCGATATGAAGACCAAAAAACACAAGAATATATCTTGAGACAATTAGGAAATATGGCCATTGATTCGGGGCAATTCAAAGACTTGATATCTGGACAAGTTCTATCAGAAGTAACCTATACTGTCGATGAATATTTAACACTTTTGAATACTTACTCGCCATACATAAAATTAGATCAAAAAAATAAAGACTCTTTATTTTTGGAATTGAGACATTCCATAGAAGATGATTTTGGAGGCAGTCTTCAACTTTCATATATTTCTGCTTTTCACATTGCTCAAAAAGTAAACTCAGAGGTAAGGGAGTCTTAAATAAGCTATTGCTAGGTGGCAGATTAGGAAAATAGGTTAAATATTGTGTAATAAATTTGTCGATTCTTCATTACATATTATGCTGATATTGCTTTATAAAATCCTGAAAGCCTTGCTATACAATAAATATATAGCGGTTCTCAGTTGAGTGAAGTACAAAAACCCCACCCCCTCTTCGCTTGCGAGGAGCTTGCTCTGATGTACCTCGTTTGATTAGGAAAACTTATAAATATTTTTTACTACTAATATTTTAGGGTTTTGGCAATGATTTGGGCTTTTGACCTTTATTTGTCAGCCAATTTTTGATGTTTAACTAATAATTTCGCATCACAAATACTGAAGAACCAAATATTTTAAAAAATCCGAAAAGCAGCAACTTCTATTTGAAGTTAAGTATATACCTACCAAAATGAGATGCACTCGTTTGAGTTTCCCTCATTACCTTAGCTAGAAGTAAAAAAATGGCAACACTACATACCTCACACTTCCAAGTAAATCCTGCAACTTCCACCTCCTATTCCCATAGTTTAGTCTTCATCGACATGGCGGTTGAAGACTATAGCGATTTAGTAAATGGCGTGCTTGATAATGCCGAAGTGTTCGTGCTTGACTCTACACAAAACGGTGTTGAACAAATTACAGAAATTCTAGCAAGTTACAATCGCCCGAATTTGACTAATATTCATATTGTGTGCCACGGTGCCCCAGGTTGCTTGCAATTGGGCAACACCCATTTAGGACTGGATACCCTCGACGAATACAGCCAGCAACTGCAACTATGGCAAAAGATATTTTCAACCTCTGCCAAAAGTAATAACCTTTGGAATTTACTCATCTATGGTTGCAATGTGGCTTTGGGTGATGCGGGGGCAGAATTTGTAGAAAAACTGCACCAACTCACCAAAGCAAATATTGCCGCTTCTCGTGGGCGAATTGGTAATGCAGCATTAGGTGGTAACTGGGAGTTAGAAGTCCGCACCACTGATATGGAAGCGAGTTTACCATTTGCAGAAACGACGCGCCAGGCTTACGCAGGGGTACTGGCGACATTCACGGTGAATAATACTGGGGACACAGATGATGGTGATCCGAACAACGGCATCACAACACTCCGGGAGGCAATTAACTTAGCCAATGCTACTGCTGGGGATGATGCGATCGCTTTTGGCGGAATATTCACAGATACCACCCCAGATACCATCACCCTCACCTCTGGGCAACTGACGATTACCGATGATCTAAGCATCTTTGGGACTGGGACATCTAAGCTTACTGTGAATGGAAAAAATGCCTCTACAGTATTCGAGATATCGGGATTAGGGACAGGTGTCAATATTAATGGACTGGCGATCGCTAGCGGCAATATTAAGGTTAATAGAACTTCCATCCTCAATCTAGCAAAAAGCAGTGTGTCTGGTAATACAGCAGGAAGTGGCATCTTTAATAGCGGCATCCTCAGTCTTGCTAACACCAGCGTCTTTGGCAATACGCAAGGCGGTATTTATAACGGCGGTACTCTCAGCCTAACTAACAGCAGTGTTTATAACAATACCGGGGCAAGCAAGATTTATAATGGCAATACTGCCGGAGGCGGCATTTTTAATGACGGTTCTTCTGGTAAAACTGCTATTCTCAGCCTAATTAACAGCAGTGTCTCTGGCAATACAGCAAACTCCGGCGGTGGCATCTATAATCAAGGCGGTAATCTCAGGCTGACCAATAGCACTGTCTCTGGCAATACTGCAACCTCCGGTGGTGGCATTTTTAACGGAGATGATGATGGTTATGGTTCCGGATCAGCTACTCTAACTAATAGCACCATCTTTGGCAATACAGCATTAGAGGATGGCGGTGGTTTGACCGCCTTTTCGACCTTGACGAGCGCGTCACAGGGAATTTACATCGCGAATA
>NZ_JAIVFR010000923.1 GCF_020829685.1 Nostoc sp. CHAB 5715
TTATCTTTATTAATATTGATTTGTACTGAATTTGTCTTTCGGTTTACACTTGAGTTGATTATGTATCAAAAAAAGCCTTACATCAGGTCATGTAAATTGATTTTTTACTGCTTGTGAGAAATCCGGGGTAACTGTCGTAGATTTTTTCTTGGGTAGGCGTGAGTTCAATTTCTAAGGTGTCGTATTCAACACCTTCAAAACTGAGCGATCGCGCCAAGTATAATCCCAGCGCTTTCAAATCCCTAGCAACAACTTCCATTGCCGCAATACCCCCAACTTCAATCGACTCCACAAAGTCTTCACGGGAGGTAAAGGGAAAGTCACCAGTCTGCCAAAGTCCCAGACGATTTGCATAAGATAAGTTTGAGACTTTTGTAGCTCCGGTGGCTGACACGTAGATAACCCTAGATAGAGGTAGTGCATTTTGTAGCCGTAACCCGACAATGCCCTGCATGGATGCTTTGACCATGCCGAGCTGACCCTGAATAGCCATTGCGTTACCCATCGCGTGACATTCGTCAAAGGCGATCGCTCCTGCAAACTCAATGCCAGCCCACTCAATGATTTGTTTGAGTCGGCTTTTATCTCCTTTTTGCGATCTCAAAGTTGAGTACGTTGCAAATAGAATGCCCTCAGTGAATGGGATAGGTTCACCAAGTTTGATATTACTCAGGTCGATAATATCTTTTTCACTTCCACCTAAAGCACACCAATCACGTCGGGCATCTTCTATCAGAGCAGAGCTTTTGGAAATCCAGATCGCTTTTCTACGAGCTTGACACCAGTTGTCTAAAATGATGCCTGCTACTTGCCGACCTTTCCCCGAACCTGTGCCATCCCCAAGAAACCAGCCTTTTCTATACCTGACTGCTGTGTTCTCATTATTTGCCGCGACTGTCACGTTATCGAGTGAATCATCCACTAAGTAAGAACCCGATAGAAATTCAGAGTGTGCCTGTCCTGCGTAGATAACACTCTCAAGTTGTGCTGATGATAACAAGCCTTGTGTGACAATATTCCGTGGGAGATGCGGTTTATAAGTAGGCGCTGGTGGCGAAACAAGTGCTAGGGCTGCGCTCTCGCAAAGCAATGAGGGATGTGGTTTTGCACCGTGAATCCGAACTCTTTGCGGTCGGTAGCTTTCGTACAGGGCATCCTTTAAAGTCTCTGAACCACTCCACTCGACCAATTCGTACTCCAGAACTGCCACGTCTGGAATCTCGGAAACTGTTTGTGGTTGATCCACTACGGTACGTCTTGATAGTTTAACAACTTTTGACGCAACAGGAGGCGTTTTAACAGTAGAATGTTGCCACGAAGAGCGCTCACTTAGCTGCTCAATCAACGTCAGCAGTTGGGGCAAATCCAAGGTTTCAGAAATGCAAGGGATGTTGCCTATTTCAGCCGCCGGGACTTTATCAATTACGGTAATCCTAGTTTCCATTGTTGTCCCGTGCAAGGCGTAGGTTTTCCCACTGACTCCAACTGAAAGCACAACTCGCGCTTTCTCTTGCCACTTAACAAAAGTTTCGCGCCAAGTGGGATTATTGGGAGAAAACCAATTGGCTGTGATTGTTACCAACCGCCCGCCATCGCATAACCTTTGCAATGCCGAGTTGATATGGCGAGGGGTTGCGTCGGGGTTGCGATCGCTGATTTTCGGAGATGATGAAAAAGGTGGGTTCATCAGCACTACAGATGGCTGAGTCTTGCCAGCTAAGTAATCGTTAATCTGTTCAGCATTCACCCCAAATAATGGAATGCCTGGAAACAACCGACGCAGAATCTTTGCTCTGTCCTGGGCTAGTTCGTTGAGCATAAGACTCGCGCCCTGAAGTTTGGCGAACTGTGCCATGATACCAGTACCAGCCGATGGTTCTAGCACCAGGTCATTGTTTGTGATTTGCCCACAAGGGACAAGGTTTGTACCTTTCCCCTCTGCCCCTCTGCCTCTTTATCAAATACGAGGCGAATACAAGAGGTTTTAAAAAGGAATATGAGTCTCTTCATCTTCAAACAAATTCATGGGGAGACTGAAGTTTGAAGGGGCACTTAAGTCTCGGACTATTTTATAGTTGTCTGGATGCCAACAAGTATAAAGGAGAGGAATTATTGAGCCATTCTTTTAGGCGACTTTGCAATTCGGAATCATTCTGAATCAACTGCTTTTCTTCAATTGTCCATTCTCTTCCAATCGCGTCAGAGACAGCTTCAAAAATGGAGTCTTCTAATTGTTTCGGATTCATTTGGATGTATCGATTCAAGAATTTTCATTTTCTTTGAGAGCAAAGCGATCGCTCTTAAAGTGGCGCTTGAGCCATCGAGCCTGAAACTTGTGTAAAATAGGCATTACTTTGCCAAAAAGGGAACTGTACGCTAGCACTGTAAGGCATTCACTCCCAGATGAGTCAATAAGAGCGCTCACGCTCGGTGGTGAAGGGGATTTAAGCAACAGATACCGTTGCCGATTATCTTGATAAACAATAGATTCGTAAGAGAGATAGAATATTTTTGCGACAAGGTATTTCTACAGTTAGATTTTCAGCAGAACAATGTCATGAAAACGCCACAGCAGTTGTTAAAGAGTTCTTAGAGCTATTTAATTAACCAAGTAATTATGGTCTAACTGGAGTTCGCCTAAACAAATGGCACAGGCTAATTCCCCTTCTTTACCGTTGCCAACTTCCTTTGACGGTTACAAATCAAAATCAAGGCTGAATGTTTCCCCTGAAGAATCTTCTTCTTTCTCCTGTGCAAATGGAGTTGGAGTCCAAGACGTGGGTTGGTTTGACTCAGTATTAATCGGTGTGTCAGCTAAAAGTTGTGCAGGTAATCCAGCCTTGATGAAAACAAAATAGCAATCAACTATAAAGTAAAGGGTGTCCAGGTAACTTTTATCTAGTTTTTGCGATTCTGCAAATATGCGCTCTCGGTAATTATCTTTGAG
>NZ_JAIVFR010000924.1 GCF_020829685.1 Nostoc sp. CHAB 5715
ATTACTAACTGAGAAGTCTGTAATTCTATCAATACCGCCACCTGAGTAATTCAGGACAAAGGTATCTCTACCACTACCACCAGTGAGAGTGTCATTACCACTTCCTCCCACTAAGTAGTCATTACCCCCCCCACCGATTAGAATGTCATTGCCTGCATGACCGTATATTTGATCGCTTCCTTGAGTCCCAACTAGATAGTCGTTTCCGGAGGTGCCCTGAATATTTGCCACGTTCTTTACTCGGATAATTTAGTGTTTTCACTGCCTATCTTAACTAGTAATTAGCATGACTCCTATATTTCTTAACAATTAAAATAAGGCGCTCTCTCTAGCATGAACACTCTTTATCCACTGCTTTAGCTGCATCGCAATTATTTTTCCAAACTATAACGCCCAACAATCGGCGCTTCAGTTTTAAAATAAGGGTTTGAGCCAACGGTAGACACTGCCCACCCCAATACGGTTCAGTTAAGGATAATCGTAGGTTGGGTTGAACGAAGTGAAACCCAACAAACCACCGAAAATGTTGGGTTTCGTTCCTCAACCCAACCTACGCAGTTTAAGGTTTTTGACGCTAACTGAACCGTATTGCCTGATGGCTGATTGACAAATGTAGCACTATTCAAAACATTAAATATTCTGTATGCTTTAATGCCAGAATATCTGCCATCAATTTAACTAACTTGACTTTTTCAGATTTTGGTAGATATACAGCGAAGCTATTGTATTTAAATCTACTTCTTTACCCTCATTTTCATGCTCGTTAGTATTTTTAAACAGTATGGTAAACGCACCAGCACCTAACATATCTTGAGGAAACATCCGATAACAAGGCATTTTAGTTAAATGTGACTGATATTTAGCTAAATTACTAATTTCTCTTGCCTGAAACTGGGGAAAGCGTTCTAAAAACCATTCACAAACTTGCTCATTTTCTTCAGGTGAATATGTACAAGTCATATAAGCAAGATAGCCTTGTGGTGAAACAAGTTTAGCAGAGTTAGCTATAATGCGTTTTTGTCGATTTGCACTTTTATTAATAGCAGTTGGATGAAAACATCCGGGTGCTTTTTCGCCTTTAGCCAGTAAAGATTGTCCAGTACAAGGAGCATCTACTATTACTAGATTGCTAGAGTAGGCAAACATTTCGACAAATATACTCGAATCTCTATTAACCACTGCACTAGGGCTAATCTGGCAACGCTTTAAATTAGAAATTAGCATTCCCAGACGTTTGCCAATGACTTCATTACTGATAAGTAAGTCAGGTTGTAAAGCTTTCCAAGCGAAGATACTTTTTCCTCCTGGTGCGGCACACATATCAAAAACTAAACTTACTGGCACAGGAATAGCTAACAAAGTACTAGCTGCAAACACCGAAGAGAAATCTAAAGAATAGAAATATCCTTGTTGATGCAATAGATGCTGACCGGGTTTTTCTTCTAAGCATAAACGGTCTATAAATTGTGGTTGCCAAGAAGTTGGTGTTTCCACTGCCAAAGGCGAAACCTCTGGCTTTTCTTTACACCAAAGAATACTGGGTGAAAAAGGCTGAGGATTCATTAAAGCCTCAATAAATTTTTCTTGCTCATCTAGATTAGTGAACAAACGCCGCGAGACTTTAAGTAATAAATTAGAAGGTTTTTCCATATAGATTATTAATTACGAATTCCGAACTTGTACTGCCCTTCGACTACGCTCAGGAACCGCCCTTCGACTACGCTCAGGAACCGCGACTTGTGCCGACTTGTGCTGAGGTAAGCCGAAGTATTACGAATTATGAATTAGCTTGTATCAAAATAAAACTGTTACACAAGAACAATGTAATTAAGGGTTTTGGCTTCATACTCAAAATATAATGACCGCCATTGGGAACGCAATGGCCAAGCTACCCCACTGCACCGGAGATGGTCATGTTCTTAGATAGTTTTCCGCAAAAATTACGCAAAGAAGCACAATTATGGAGGGATGAAGGATTAATTAGTTCTTCGCTGTATGAGGAAATAGCAGAACGTTATCAATTTAAGAACTTGGAAGCTGCTGCACGCGATCGCAATCAAGCAATCGCGATTGCTATAGGCGGCATACTTTTATGCTTAGGCATAATTACTTTTGTAGCAGGAAACTGGCAGGGAGGATCACGAGAAGTCAAGTTTATTCTGCTGATCAGTTTGTTTTTTGCGATCGCAATCACTGGTTTTTACAATTGGAGACAAACTGAAGGAAAGAAGCCACAAAAAAGCAAACGCTTACTAGGAGAGGCGTTGCTAATTTTAAGCGCCTTCATTTTCGGTGCAAATTTACTGCTGATGGCCCAGATGTTCAATATTGCTGGTTCAGCTTCCCAACTGTTTCTCGCCTGGGGGTTCGGTGTTGTGGTGATGGCCTTCAGTTTGTGCTTAAATTCTTTAGGAATTCTGTCAATTATCCTCGTGGAAATCGGCTATTGGACGGGGTTAGAAGACTTGTGGTACGCTTCAGGTGATCTAACTTGGTCGCGCCTAGTGGTGCAGCATCTGCCTTTGTTGGCATGGCTGGTGTTTGTACCCTTAGCCTACTTCTGCCGATCGCGTTGGATTTTTGGTTTAGCAGCCTTTGTCTTTGCTAGTTCCTTACAAGCCAACCTTAATCCTCTGCCACTGCTGAATTATGCTGATATAGCCCCTTGGGTGGCATCTTTTGCTTTTGCACTCCCACCTGCATTATTCTGGAGTTATGATGACTTGCTGTTTCCAACCATAAATTACAGGTTGTTTCAATCTCTGGCCCGTAATTTAGCGTTGGTAAGCTTTGGCATTGTCTTTTATATCTTGTCTTTTCGTTGGGTCTGGGAATCTCCAAATTATGGTTATAATCAGCCTACGAATGTGACAAACTTATTTGAGTCTCTGCCGATCATCGATTTGGGGATTCTCAGTGGCTTGGCGGTATTGCAATGGTTGTTTCT
>NZ_JAIVFR010000925.1 GCF_020829685.1 Nostoc sp. CHAB 5715
AAAGTAGCCAGCGCATTAGCATTACCTATCTGCTGGCTTCCCTAATAGTTCTCAACCTTCCGCGCAAAGGTCAATGGATACTAGCAGCAGTGCTACTCATCGGCTACTGGCTAATAATGATGTATGTACCAGTGCCAGAATATGGCACAATAGTTTTGACACAAGAAGGTAATTTCGGCGCTTATATTGACCGTTTGATTATTCCCAAAGCACATCTATATAAAGGAGATGGTTTCAACTTTATGGGAGATCCAGAGGGACTGTTCAGTACTATTCCTGCGATAGTAAGCGTCCTCGCTGGCTACTTTACTGGTCAATGGATACGCAGTCAACCTGTAGAGTCACGCACAAGTATAGGTTTAACATTATTTGGAGTTGGTTGTTTAATTATCGGTTGGGCGTGGGGGTGGACATTCCCCATCAACAAAAAGCTGTGGACAAGTTCTTATGTAATCTTTACTAGCGGTTGGGCGTTACTTTTATTAGCAGCTTGTTATGAACTCATCGAAGTCCGGCTGAATCGTCGCTGGAGTAAACCTTTTGAAATTATGGGCTTAAATGCGATCGCACTTTTCGTTCCATCCGTTTTGTTGATTAAAATCTTAGTGAAAACCACTATCGGCACAGGCAAAGACGCTCCCAGTACCTACAATTGGATTTACCAGAATTTTTTCGCATCTTGGGCGGGAGTTTTGAATGGTTCCCTGTTTTTTGCCATAGTCACCGTGTTGTTGTGGTGGGCTGTTGGTGTTCTAATGTATCGGCAACGCTGGTTTCTTAAAGTGTAAATTTGCGTAAGTCCTAATTTTGTCTAATTCACTCAAACTATTAATCCATAGAAAAATTGTGAGATAATCGATGCGTCGCCTAAAAATTTGGGTGTTTTTGCCAATTGCGTTGATATTTGGCTGCTCAGATCAACTGTTTCAATCTAACCCATCTGTAGCCTACTCTAACCCAGCAGTAGTTCCACAAACTAGTCCGACTTTATCAAAAGTGAGTTACCTTTCATCGTTGGAACAAGAGGTAATTGTTGAAACAAATAAGGTACGAACAAATCCCAAATCATACCTCCCGATTCTAGAAAACTATAGAAAGCGCTTTGAGGGAAACCTAGTAAACGTTTCTAATAATACCTATTGGCAAACTCAAGAAGGAGTCAAAGCAGTTGATGAGGCGATCGCATTTTTGAAATCAGCACCTCCTGTGGGAGCATTGAGTCCATCTAAGGGTATGTCTTTAGGAGCAAAAGACCATGTTAAAGACCAAGGCCCAAAAGGTGCTACAGGTCATAATGGTAGCGATGGTAGCAACCCCTTTACTCGCATCAACCGCTATGATAAAAAGGAGTCAGAATACAGAATTCAGAATTCAGAATACTCTACCCATAAAGGGATAGAGTTTTAATTATTGTTGAATATTTAATACTAGTTTCGCTTAACCTCGGGCGAGGTTTTAACCAATATTCATTACCCACTCGTACAGAATTCATACCTGTTTTCTGACCGGAGGCGGAGCTTTCCTTGCTCCGCTCCTGAGTTCTGAATTCTTCTTATAAATTCTTCAATTTCTCTTCTTTCCTTCTTCTTTCTCTGCGAAACGCACTCGCATTCGTGGTTCGTTCCTTTACCCTTCAAACTTCGCATGACAGACCATTAGGTTAAAAATTAATATCAATTAGCCTAATAAGTGGCACAATTAGAGCCAAAATATACTTTAATCAAATGCAAAAATAAGTATATAGTTATACTGCCGCTTATGTCATCGCCTCTTGAGCGCCCACTAAAATTTGAAATCAGACTGCCATCTTCCCATCCTCATTTATTAGAAGGACTAGATATATGGCTGCGCTTAGGTTTAATATCCGATACCCAAGTTAAGCAGCTATGCCGAGAATTCCTGGTGTGTACGGTGGTGTTGCAACCACAGCCTGAAGCCGAAACAAAGGTAGCGTTTGTAACTTCCGACCCCGTACAGCAGTTGCCCGTAGCAGCTTTACAATCTACTAGCCGTAGACAACCGCAGCAAAAACCAGCTAAACCCAACTTTATCAGCACAATGTTGCAGTCCTTGGGGGCAGAACTGAGTGTGCGTTGGCTGCTTTTTCTAGGGGTATTCTTGGTAGTAGTGTCCTCTGGAGTACTGGCTGCGAGTCAGTGGGAGAGATTTCCTGCTTCTGGACAGTATGGAGTTTTATTTGCTTATACTTTGAGTTTCTGGGGATTAAGCTTTTGGGCAACTAGGCAAAGCAACCTGAGATTGACGGCTCAGACATTGCTGATTGTCACCCTTTTGTTAGTGCCAGTGAACTTTTGGGCAATGGATAGCTTTCGATTGTGGCACAATCTTGTAGATTGGATTGTAGTTGCGATCGCCTGTCCTACCCTTACTACTATAACCGTTTTACTCTCCAAAAATCGCAGTATTTTTCCCAATTTACTTACCGGCAAATTACCTCTAATAAATATTCTGGGGCTGAGTTATCTGCATTGGGGTTGGCAATTAAGAGGATTTCCCTTGATTGCCGTTTATGTGGCAATGATTGGCACAACTATTATTACACTTTATCACAATCTTTACCAACAGCCTAATCCTATCAGTGAAGAAGATCAGCGCGATCGCCGCCGATTAAGTATTAGTTTACCTGCCACTGTAATTATTTATGCTTTAATAATGCTGCTAGTGCGGGCAATTTTTCTTGCCAAGGTAGATGTCACACAGTTGGGGTTAGCCATTGGTATTTGCGGCTGGTTGGTAACTTGGTTAGCACAGCAGGGGAGAGCAGGGGGCGCTTTGCTAGGGGCAGGGGGCAGGGAGCAGGGGGCAGGGGGAGATGAGGGGGCAGGGGGAGATGAGGGAGCAGGGGGAGCAGGGGGAGCAAGATCCCCCTCATCCCCCCCATCCCCCCCCTCCCCCCCCCCCCCCCCCTCCCCCCCCTCCCCC
>NZ_JAIVFR010000926.1 GCF_020829685.1 Nostoc sp. CHAB 5715
TTCGTTCTCTTCTGAGTCGCTATTTTGGAGTAGATATTATGGCTAAATTTAGTCGAACTTGGTGGGGCGATCGCTTTATTCAAGCACTAGAAGCTTTTACAGATGATAACCGACTCAAAAGAGGACGGTCTTATGCTAGCGGTGGTAAAGTTAAAAGCTTTGAGATTGACTTAAATAAAATTACCGCCAAAGTCAGAGGCTCAATTAATCCCTATTTTGGAGTCTACAAAGAACCAACTTATAATATAGAGATTCAGATTACACCTATTGCTAAAACACGTTGGAATGAAGCTATCCAAAAGCTTTCTTCTAAAGCCAGTATTATTTCTCGATTGCTGCTAAATGAAGTCCCGGAAAATATTGAAGATACTTTCTCTAATTTGGGACTACATTTATTGCCCCATAGTAGTAAGGATTTCAAAACTAAATGCTCTTGCCCAGATTATGCTTGTTAAAGAAGTGCAACAAACGAAGCGGATCAAAAATTATTCTAAGACCAAATCTACTGCAAAAACGACATCTACCAAAACGAAACAAAAAACAGGTAGACCACGCCAGAAAATTGCTTGATTACTGCTACCAGAAACGATTACTCCCTCGGCGATTCAGTCGGGGGATTTTTATATTCAATAATTTAATGATTATGCAAGCGGCTCACTGTGCGCTAGCTGTAGCGTTAAAATTTGCTCCAGTGATTCAGACTTTGCCATCGCGCGACAGCATCTAGAAGCAGCAATCGAACTTTCTGGAGAATACCACAAGTTGTACTGGAGTATTTTCTGGAATACATCAAGTGAAAGAACAAAAAGGTGAATTCGCTTGAAGTGCAATCAACTGGCTTTTGACACGTATTCACAGATGATGAGGAAAGCTTGTCTGGTGAATGAATATGCTACCAATCAGACATCTAAACGTATACCACCGCCTAAATCGTGGCAAGAATTGATTCACTATCTCGAATGTGCTTGTCTTTTGGATTGAGGAGGAGCATCCGGGTGAAATTCAGATCAAGCAATTGAGCATACTTTGACCGAACAATTCGCTTTTTCCCATTGCGAATGGGAAAAAGCGAATTAAAAATGACTACTGCATCTGGGGGGATGCCTAGAGATGTTATGGCTACGCCAAATTTCGAGTGAAAATTAATATGTATAAATATGGTGAGCCAAATCGCTACACAAGGTTCTCTGTTTGACCTAATCTCTGTCTTAGACTACGGACAATCAGTGGTCAATGTTGCCCAAGAACTAGTTAAAACTTTACTTGAGAAGCGTCCCCTGACAACAAAAACAATCTCTTCACAGATGAATCGGTACTTTCTTGGCACTGCGGCAGAGGGGGCTTGGTAGTGGAAAGATGCTTATGAGGCTGTAGAGGTAGCACTTATCCTATATCTGCGACGTAAAGGATTGCCACAAAATCCTCTCTTAGAATTGCAACTTCTTGAATCGCTTTGCCCCACTCACACCCGCCGTTCTGAAGAACAGTTAAAGCTACAACAGTTCTCTACACCCTTGCCCCTGGCTTACTTGGTAGCAATGGCTGGACAAATATGTAGTGATGACCTTGTGCTAGAGCCATCTGCGGGAACCGGGATTTTGGCTCAGTTTGCCAAACTCAAAGGTGCAAGCCTGATGCTTAACGAACTGGCAGAAGACAGAAGTAAAATCCTGCGACGCTTGTTTGGGGGTGTTCCGTTATTCGGTGTAAATGCCGAACAAATCAACGATTACCTAGCGGGTAAAACTCAACCATCTGTAGTGCTGATGAATCCACCGTTTTCATCATCGCCCAAGGTGAGAAATCGCAACCCAGATGCCACACCACGTCATATCAACTCAGCATTGCAAAGGCTGGTAATCTGAAGCACAACTTGAAAGCGTGATTTACGCTGGTCTTGCCCACTCAGGATTTCTCACAGGTTCCTACTTTGTGGATGACTCCCTTGATAACGTGACAGTCGCGGCGTACAATGAGCAAAACACTGTGAGGTTCAGACGCGGCTGGTTTCTTGGCGACTCCACAGGTTCTGGTAAGGGGCGGCAAGTCGCTGGTATCATTTTAGACAATTGGTGTCAGGGACGACGAAAAGCGATCTGGGTATCAAAAAGTTCTGCGCTGATTGAGGATGCAAGACGTGATTGGTGTGCGCTGGGTGGTAGTGAAAAAGACATCATCGACCTCGGCAATATCAAACTAGGTGATCCAATCCCCTTTTCGCAAGGTGTTCTCTTTGCTACATACTCTACTTTAAGATCCCAGAAGGGTGGTAAAAGTCGGCTTAAGCAAATCATTGAATGGGCAGGCAAGGAGTTTGATGGTGCGATCGCCTTTGATGAGTGCCATTCGATGGGTAATGCGATGGCACAAGAGGGTCAGCTTGGAATGGTCAAAGCATCTATGCAAGGTATCGTCGGTCTTCGGCTACAAAACGCATTGCCCTCTTCTCGGATTGTCTACGTGTCAGCTACCGGGGCAACTATTGTTTCAAACCTTTCCTATGCCAATCGCCTGGGACTATGGCAGACTGGTGACTTCCCGTTTACCTCCCGTGAAGATTTTGTGGAATCCATTGAAGTGGGTGGCATTGCGGCGATGGAAGTTGTTGCCAGGGATTTGAAAGCGCTGGGATTATACTTGGCGCGATCGCTCAGTTTTGAGGGAGTTGAATATGACACATTGGAGATTGACTTAACTCCTACCCAAGAAAGAATCTACGACAGTTATGCCGACGCTTTTCAAATTATCCACAATAACTTGCACAAAGCATTGGAGGCGTGTAACATTTCTGGCTCAAAAACATACAATCGCATGGCTAAAATGTCTGCGATGTCTCAGTTTGAATCGCATAAACAACGATTCTTTAATCATCTATTAACCGGGATGAAATGCCCGAAACTAATCAACGCCATTGAGCAAGATATCGCCCAGGGTTACGC
>NZ_JAIVFR010000927.1 GCF_020829685.1 Nostoc sp. CHAB 5715
GGACTTGTATTCTGAACCAACGGACTTGTATTCTGAACCAACGGACTTGTATTCTGAACCAACGGACTTGTATTCTGAACCAACGAACTTGTATTCTGAACCAACGAACTTGTATTCTGAACCAACGAACTTGTATTCTGAACCAACGAACTTGTATTCTGAACCAACGAACTTGTATTCTGAACCAATCATTATGCACATAATAGCCAATTTGTATAGTGCGTAAGTCCTAAATTCTTAGAAAAATAAAATCCGGGCAATGCTAAAGATGGCAGTGCTAAGGGCAGCACTCACGGGGATCGTAATTAGCCATGCGGCGGCAATGCCTTGTAGTGTTTTGAACTTAATCGACTTGATATTTTGCACTAGTCCAATACCAACTACACCGCCGACAAGAGCGTGAGAGGTGGAGACTGGTAAACCTAGCCGGGAGGCGATGAGGATGGTAGTAGCAGTAGCAAGTTCGGCACAAAATCCACTGCTAGGTTGCAAGGCAATAATATTTTCACCAATAGTGGCGATGACTTTTTTTCCCCAGACAGCTAAACCACCAACGATACCAGCACCACCAAGGATTAAAACCCAAATGGGGATGGTGATACCATTTGTAGGTACGCTACCAGTGCGATTGATGTAGACGATCGCAGCTAAAGGAGCGATCGCATTTCCCACATCATTAGAACCATGAGCAAAGGCGACAAAGCAAGCACTTAGTAGTTGGAAGCGGGCGAATAATCTTTCTACAGGATTGGGAATTGGGGATGGGGCATTGGGCATGGGGCATGGGGCATTGGGCATGGGGCATGGGGTAGACTTTTGTGTTTGCCCTGTTGTCTCGTTGTCTGCCAATTGTCGCCAACTAATGATTGTGAGTCCAACTGCTGCTACTGCACCCGTTAACAGTGGGATGTCGTAAGCGGGGATGTTGAAACCAAGCTCAATTACAAAATTGGTTAGCGGTTGAGTTAGCGATGGTAATACAATTACGCCGAATATACCTAGCAGCGCAGTACTCAACCAGGGAATCCATTCTTGTAACTGCACTACTTGATTGGGTTGATCTAAAATCCAGTGCTTGATTTGGCTGTAGAATAAAGCAGCGATCGCACCACTAATTAATGGCGTTAAAACCCAACCAATAGTTATCAAGCCAATTGATGACCAATCAATTGCATTTATTCCTAAAGCTACCAAGCTAAATCCAGCGATCGCACCAACAACCGCATGAGAAGACGATACAGGTAAACCGCGTGATGTGGCAATTTGCAACCACACACCACAAGAAATTAGCACCGTTACCATCCCAACAACGAATATTTGGGGTGTAGCAGCGAATAAAGCGGGATTGGCAATTTTCGTTGCGAGAGTTTCCGTTACTTCATGTCCAAACAACACAGCACCCGTAAATTCTAATATCCCAGCAATTATTAGTGCCTGTTTGAGGGTAACAGCTTTGGAACCTACAGAGGTTCCCATCGCGTTAGCAACATCATTTGCTCCGAGATTCCAGGCGACGTAGAAGGCTAGTAGGGCGACGAAAATTAGGGTAATAAGCATTTTTTTGAGGCTAGCAGGGAGATGAGGGAGCAGGGGGAGATGAGGGAGCAGGGGGAGCAGGGGAAGAAAAATTGGGCGTTGCATATTTGCGGGATGATTTTGCTAGTTTTGTGGGATGGGGCGATTTGCCCGTCCCTTGTATTTCAGGGCGGGCGAGACGCCCACCCTACAAGAATCATCCCTTGATTCAGCAACGCCAAAAATTGCTTCCTCATCCCCCTCATCCCCCTCATCTCCCTCATCTCCCTCATCTCCCTTTTATGGATAAATTAAGATTTTATAAGTATCCGGTGTAGGTGCGATCGCAACTTCCACAGCTGCTGATAAATCTTTTAATGGATAGCGATCGCTAATTAACGCTTGCACGTCAATCCGCTGATTAAATACAATATCAGCTGAGAGATTCTGAAGCCGATAAGATGAGCTATAACTGCCTATCAAGTCGATTTCCCGTCGGTAGAGGATATTGGGATTAATTGGAATTTCCACCTCATCGGGGAATTCGGCGAAAAACAAGATTTTGCCTCCTTTGCGGGTACTATCAAGTGCTTGAAAAAAGGCTTTCTCGCTAGGAACAGCCAGCAGGGTAATATCAACACCCAGTCCACCAGTTAGGGCATGGATTTTTGCTGGTAAATCGGGATCGCGGGCATCAAAAGCCGCCTCTGCACCGACACTCAAGGCTTTTTCAATTCTAGAGGGTAGTAAATCAGTAGCGATCGCTTTTGCTCCAAAATACTTCACCAACATAATGAACATTAACCCAATTGGCCCAGCACCAGTAACTAACACAGTTTGTCCTGGGGCAATTTGAGCTTTTTTCACAGCTTTCAAGCAGCAGTTAGTTGGTTCTACAAAACTCGCTTCTTCAAAACTGATATTATCCGGGATGGGAATTAGCCCGCCGTTTTGAACAATATGTCCGGGAACTTTGACATAATCGGCAAAACCGCCGCCACTAGCGTTAAAGCCTGCGGTTGTGGAGATGTTTTTGTAGACATCACACATAGAGAAATTATCATTTAGGCAGTAGGCGCAACGCATACAAGGGATGTGGTGCATCACTGCTACCCGTTGTCCAACTTGCCAACCTTTGACATTATTGCCTAATGCTGCGATCGTGCCGGCAGTTTCATGTCCAAAAATGCGCGGCGGTTCATACAATGGATAACGAATTTTTTTTATATCTGACTGACACAACCCCACAACCCGCACCTGTACCAGCACTTCATCTGGTTCTAGAGTTGGAACTGGGATATCTTCGTAAGAGAGTTGATTGACGCCTCTAAATACCTGTGCTTTCACGTTGGTTTTTCCCCGCTCAACGATACTAGATGTAACATTTAGTGGTTCAGGTTAGGTTATTAAGTTTGAGATTTA
>NZ_JAIVFR010000928.1 GCF_020829685.1 Nostoc sp. CHAB 5715
AAACTTCTTCCTTGGGGACAGATTTCGTAATAATAGTAGCGATCGCCCCTTTAGCTTTATGCCATTTAACTGCGGCAGTTAAATCCAAATCAATCAAAGCATCACCGCACAACACCACAAAGGTATCATCAAAAAAGGGCGAGAAGTCTTGGATGCGGCGCATCCCTCCAGCTGAACCTATTGCTTCGCCTTCGAGTTTACCGTTGTCATCAATTTTTCCTTCAAAGGAATAGGCAATTTGCACCCCAAACCGCTGACCGTCACGAAAATAGTTTTCTATTTCCTCAGCCAAATGACTAACGTTGACCATAATTTGGTCAAATCCATGTCGGCGTAACAATTCCAGCAAGAACTCCATCACTGGCTTTTGCAGGATGGGAATCATTGGTTTGGGAATTGTATAGGTAATCGGACGCACGCGAGTACCCTTGCCAGCCGCGAGAATCATCGCTTTCATAAAATTTATTCCTCAACCACAAGCCAGTTTACTTTTATCGAGTGATACTTAATCATCAATTTTTATTTCTGCTTTAAGTTATCTCTTTAACAGGGATAACAGGAATTTAGTGGTTATTGCAACCATAAGTATACTTAGATGACAAGCGATCGCTTATCTTTTCAATTTACTCGGATTTTGGGGCTGAATCAAAAATCTGTAAATTATCTGTAAAGCTACTTATCGCTTTCTTAGTTCATCGACTCCTCAAAAGGTTTGCCAGTCTTAGCTGAATCCGTAAGTAGCCGAACTTTAATCTCATGGTAAAACTCCTCTTGAAATAGCTCTACTTTCGACTGAGCCGAGAGTAACAGTAGCGCCCAGAAAACGCTAACTAAATTACTGTGTTGAGAATCATGTCCAGATCCATTGTGCTTGAGATGCTTTGTCTGAGTCCACAACTCTACAAGTTGTTCTAGATTCAACCAATTTTGTTCTAAATTTAGCTCCCTTGCCGACACATTCAACACCTGCTCTAGTTCCCCAGCTACTTCCGTCAGATTTTCCTGGTGAGCTAACTCCAGCGCCTCCCGCATACTTTGGACGCTAGGCAGCCGTCTGGGACGGATAGGTTTGTTGACTTTTTCAACCAGTTTTAGCTGGTTCGCCATAATCTGCAATTGCTTAATTAACTCTTGCAGAGTCACCCGGCGCTTTGGTGGGGGCATTGCCGATGGACGACGACGCAATTGCCGTTCTAATGGTAGACGATGACCCTGATGTGATATTCCGTCTTCATCTTCCAATAGGGAATCATCTACTACACCATCTTGTACATCTTCTACTGTTGACAATTGCATTAAGGTATTCGCTTTGAATAATACCAGCATTGATGCTGACAAAAAAGCTTGTCCAGATTGAGACAAGTCCGATTCATAACCTCTTCCTATTGCCTCCGGTGCCATTAGTTCTAAGTAACGGTCAATCACCTCAATCACTTGGACATCCCAAGGGTCAATTTCTCCCTGTTGGGCTTGGTAAATCAAGAGTGTGATTGTTTCTAATAACTCGGAAGCTTCCATTAACGGGTTCTAAGTTAATTAATGACAGGAATTGCCTGGTGGCAGTATCTCCTGAAATTTGTAATCAATCACCATTGTGAATTGTGAGATCGGATTGTGCAACTTTTGATTTTAGGTATTGGGCATGGGGAGTTATAACTCAATACAGTTCAGTTAACGCTAAAAACCTTACACTGTGTAGGTTGGGGAGCCACTGCGTTGGGCGGGTTTCCCGACTTGAAGCAAGTGGCGTTTGAGGAACGAAACCCAACATTTCCGGGGCTTTGTTGGGTTGCGCTTTGCTTAACCCAACCTACGATTTTTCACAAAGCCAAGCGTATTGAGTTATAACTTGAAAGTTCACCCTCAAAGACTCAAAGTAGAGCTTCTGAAGGTGAAAGTTGAGCTTCTGAGGGTGAAAGTTGAGCTTCTGAGGGTGAACGTTGAGCTTCTGAGGGTGAACGTTGAGCTTCTGAAGGTGAACGTTGAGCTTCTGAGGGTGAACGTTGAGCTTCTGAAGGTGAACGTTGAGCTTCAGAGGGTGAAAGTTGAGCTTCTGAGGGTGAATGTTGAGCTTCTGAGGGTGAACGTTGAGCTTCTGAGGGTGAACGTTGAGCTTCAGAGGGTGAATGTTGAGCTTCTGAGGGTGAATGTTGAGCTTCTGAGGGTGAACGTTGAGCTTCTGAGGGTGAACGTTGAGCTTCAGAGGGTGAAAGTTGAGCTTCTGAGGGTGAATGTTGAGCTTCTGAGGGTGAACGTTGAGCTTCTGAGGGTGAATGTTGAGCTTCTGAGGGTGAACGTTGAGCTTCTGAAGTCACCTTCAAGTTTTAACTCCCCTGCCCCCCCGGTTACTGAGCGCAGTCGAAGTCATTGGTGTTAACTTAAGCTAAAAATCGCTTATCTGTTGGCTTCCACGCCCGCCCAGAAATGAATTTCAGCGGCTCCTAGCTAAAGTCTACTTAAAGTAGACTAAAGATTTTTCTGATTATTTAGTCATCTTTAGATGACTTTCGCTATTAGCAAGGAACTTCAGTTCCTTGCGGGACATGGCTTTTACGTTAAGTTGACACGTATGAGTCGAAGTATGCCCCCCTGCCCTCTTAATCAGGGGGTGGGTCATGAGCAATAGTGACAGTTGATACAAAGTCACTTGGCTTACCGCTCTTGATCGCATCGAAAGTGCCTTTGATAGTACCAGCAATGGGAACAGCTACAAGTGTCCCCAACAACCCAGCAATCTCAAATCCCATCAAAATAGCTACAAAAATCCAGATGGGGTTCAGCCCAATAAAGTTGCCGAGTAACCTGGGAGCTAACAAGTTATCTTTAACCTGCTGCATGAGAATTGCGGCTATGGCAACTTGAACTGCCAACCACCAATTTTGCAGCAGTACTAAAATCGTCACTAAACCAATGCCGAGAGATGCCCCGATAAAGG
>NZ_JAIVFR010000929.1 GCF_020829685.1 Nostoc sp. CHAB 5715
AAGATGGCATCTCGCCAACTCGGCTAGCCATGCATAAGAAGAGTGACGAACTAGCCGCAGCAAGCGATTTTGAAGAGTTTTCTAGGCAAGTTATCGCGGCGGCGAAATGGGACGGCAACAGCCAGCTCGTGATTGATGGCATTAGACACGTTGAGGCCTTGTCCGCAGTTTGTAAAATTGTTTCCCCGATCCCGCTCGTGTTAATTTATATTGATATAGACAAGACTGTTCAGATCAATCGGTTTAAGGCACGCGATGGCCTAACAGAAAATGACTTGCGAGAGTACGAGGGACATCAAACGGAACTCGCGGTCGCGACAGCTTTGCGGCAAGCCGCTAATTTCATCGTGGATGGAAACGGTCCTATCGACCACGTGCTTGACCAAGTCATGATCCACGTGGTGGGGCAGATTACACCGCAATAAGAGTAATAGGCACTTACGCCTGGCAGGATCCGACACTCTTCCTGCAAAGTCGATGGCGATGGCGATCGCCGTTGATGGCGTGAACTACATGGTGCGCGCAGAAGTGCCGGCATGCTACGAGGCGCTATTGCGCCAGCATCTCTATCCATTGGGAGGCCGCTGGCTTGGGGGGGAAGCTATGAAGCACAAATCTGAACTGACGCTCAGCCGCCTGCGAAAGGCAAACATGGCACGGCTCCCACTGTTTAGGAACTCTAGGGGTGAGCCAGCTCACTCCATGGCAGACGGGTCCGACTGGGCACTGTCGGCGTGGTGCAACGCGGTGACCGGTGAACTCGGTGAATTGGCAAGTCTCATCAAGAAGATTGAACGAGGCGATTTTACCAAGGACGCTGTCCAACGGCAGTTAAGCGATGAACTGGCTGATGTGGTGATCTATCTTGATATTCTTGCATCCCGATGCGGGGTAGACCTTGGGAGTGCTGTCGCGAGCAAGTTTAATCTGGTGAGCGACAAACTGGGTTCTGATATCAAGCTTTGATAGCTGTCTGACGCGGGTAGGGCGCGTAATCAAGAACCAAGATATGCTGCATCTCGAACTCCATACGCTCGGCGCGGCGCTTATGGCGCTAGAAAAAAGTCGGCAAAAACATTTCAAGGTGGCAATATCAGGCTCCCATTCAACTGGGAAAACGACACTATTTGCGAAGATTTCGTCGACTTTGGCTTCTGCGTGTATCGTTCATGCCGTGCCGGAGCTGGCCCGAGAACTTATACTGAAGAGTGGAATTCCAGGGTTCTTGCACCCCGACAATCATAGGCCATCAAGACTCGCGTTGATGTTGGCTGCCCAGATCCAACGAGAAGTCGCCCATTCGCGTTCGCATTGCGTCGTATGCGACAGAGGTATTCTGGATAATCTGGCTTATGCTAGCTTGCTATTCTCAGACTATTTATCAACGTTTGAGGGCCATTGTTGTCAAGACGTCGTTGAATCTTGGCTGCCCACCTACGATTTAATTTTGACAACCGCGATACGCGCGCCAATGCAAGTTGACGAAAATAGGGTGGATGATGAGTACTTTCGTCGCAATATAGAATTGAGAATGACGGAATTGTTGAATTTTTACAGAGTGCCAACCACGGCACTTGAAACGTTTGGGGACGATGAGGGTTTAGAAAATTCTTTGAGAGCAATTCGGCAGCGGGTTGAGAATATTGGCGCATGCGTATTATAGCATGCTATTCCCAGCGAAGACGCGCATAGGAGCCCGCGCTTCGGCTATCGATAGGCTGCACGTCCTTTTGCGATGAACGGCTAACCGGAAGCGTGCAAAGCGGCATTACTATGAGGAGCTGCTCAGGAAACGCGGCTGTCGCAAGGACGGATAAGAGCTCCAGGTCTCGGCTGCCGGTTCCGACTGGCCCCTTGCGGGCTGTGCAATACCGTCTCATCAGCCATTGACCCGTCGGGATGGTCTTCAAGCCGACATTCTGACGGGTCATTGGACAACGGCAGATTTGCAAGCTAGCTACCTGCTAGCGTCAGGGCTGGCCAAGCGAGGCGAAACTGCGAACCGGTATGTGGTTATAGTTCCTCTATGAATTTCCGTTTGGAGTCAGCTTCAGGTCTGACAGGTCTACGCTTACGAGCGGACCTACGCAGCTCATCGCAGAACCGTCAGCTATGGGCCACAAGCAGACAACGGTGTTAGACTCACGGATCAGATCTCATTCTTACTCAAACGTCCAACTATCGGGTCCGCTCCATAGTTGTCCCATATTTCAAGAATTTCTCGAATGTGCTCGCTGTAGTGCCGAAGGCGCCCATGAATATTCGTAGGAGGGCGCCCCTTTGAGACGAAAATCGGGTGATGATCAAAAATCCGGCTCATCGTTTCGTGGACTACGCGCCAGTGCCGCACGTCGAGCGACTCGGTGGACGAAAAACATGAGGTGCCAAAATCTAGCAGCTTTAATCTAGCCGTTCGCCGCGTGAGGTCATAAGACGCGACGATAATGTTCGATGCGTGAGGGTCGCCATGTACTAGGTCGCGATCGAGGAGTTCATCAAGCACGTGAATATAAGCTTGAGCGAACACCACGCGGGCCAATAGGGTTGAGGTAGGCACTGGCGTAATGTCATCAATAAAATGTCGGGCAGGTGACAGTAATTTCTTGAGCGTAGGGCCTTCCACTATCTGCATGGAGACATAAAAATAATTCCGGCCCAAGACACCGGCCGAATACACTTGCGGCACATAGCTTCCTACCGCACTCGCAGCCTTCCTGGCCTCGGCCAACCCCTGCACGAATTTGTTTCGATTGTCCTGGTCGCGTAGCTTTAGCCAGACCTTTACTGCCTCGGGGCGATCCAGAAAGACGTTCCGACAGCGAAGAACTATTCCGTTGGCTCCTCGACCAATTTCGCTGAGGACCAGGTGACCTGGGAAATGCAGATCCTCGACACCGATCGCGATTCCGTCAGCAAGAAGCTCTA
>NZ_JAIVFR010000092.1 GCF_020829685.1 Nostoc sp. CHAB 5715
CCAAGTTTTCACCTTCTTTTGTATGGGGTTAGCTCGAGTGGCTATGTTTGAGGGTTATTATTGGTATAATGCTCAAAACAAAGTCAAGGAAGCAGCACAATAAGGTGCGATCGCTCTAGCTAAAACCTCTGAAACTTTCCTAGTTTCTAACAGGCAGATTGAGGCTATGGTTGCAGCTATACAGTCAGGTAGACAACTTACAGGTAAACCACTTAAAAATGTCAACTTAGAACAAACGCCTAACCAGCAAACTGTAGTAGTGGCACTCAAGCGAGCAATTTACAATTTGCGAGAACGAAACCGCTTGGAAGGGCATAGCGATGCGGTCAATAGCGTCGCATTTAGCCCCGATGGTAAGACCATCGCTTCTGCAAGTAGGGACAACAGCGTTAAACTCTGGGATGCGGCTACAGGTAAAAAAATCACCACCCTCAACGGGCATAGGGATAGGGTTAATAGCGTCGCATTTAGCCCGGATGGTAAGACCATCGCTTCTGCAAGTAGGGACAACAGCGTCAAACTCTGGGATGCGGCTACACGTAAAAAAATCACCACCCTTCCTTTGGAACGCTACGCGAACAACGGGCATAGCGATGCGGTCACGGACATCGCATTTAGCCCTAATCGCAAGACCATCGCTTCTGCAAGTGCTGACAACAGCGTCAAACTCTGGGATGCGGCTACAGGTCAAGAAATCACCACCCTCAATGGGCATAGGGATAGGGTTAATAGCATCGCATTTAGCCCTAATGGCAAGACCATCGCTTCTGCTAGTGCTGACAACAGCGTCAAACTCTGGGATGCGGCTACAGGTCAAGAAATCACCACCCTCAATGGGCATAGGGATAGGGTTAATAGCATCGCATTTAGCCCCGATGGCAAGACCATTGCTTCTGCAAGTTGGGACAACAGCCTCAAACTCTGGGATGCGGCTACAGCTAAAGAAATCACCACCCTCAACGGGCATAGCTCTGCGGTCACGGACGTCGCATTTAGCTCCGATGGCAAGACCATCGCTTCTGCAAGTTGGGACAACAGCGTCAAACTCTGGGATGCGGCTACAGGTCAAGAAATCACCACCCTTCCTTCGGAACACTACGCGAACAACGGGCATAGGGATAGGGTTAATAGCGTCGCATTTAGCCCCGATGGCAAGACCATCGCTTCTGCAAGTAGGGACAGTAGCGTCAAACTCTGGGATGCGGCTATAGGTAAAGAAATCACCACCCTTCCTTCGGAACGCTACGCGAACAACGGGCATAGGGAATGGGTCAATAGCGTCGCATTTAGCCCCGATGGCAAGACTATTGCTTCTGCTAGTGATGATAAGAGTGTTAAACTCTGGGATGCGACTACACGTAAAGAAATCACCACCTTCAACGGGCATAGCGATGTGGTCATTGGCGTCGCATTTAGCCCCAATGGTAAGACCATCGCTTCTGCTAGTGCTGATAAGAGTGTTAAACTCTGGGATGCGACTACAGGTAAACCCATCTCCACCTTCAACGGGCATAGCTATGCGGTCATTAGCGTCGCATTTAGCCCCGATGGTAAGACCATCGCTTCTGCTAGTGCTGATAAGAGCGTCAAACTCTGGGATGCGGCTACAGGTAAAGAAATCACCACCCTTCCTTCGGAACACTACGCAAACAAGGGGCATAGTGATGCGGTCTGGGGCGTAGCGTTTAGCCCCGATGGTAAGACCATCGCTTCTGCTAGTGCTGATAAGAGCGTCAAACTCTGGGATGCGACTACAGGTAAACCCATCTCCACCTTCAACAGGCATAGTGATGCGGTCTGGGGCGTAGCGTTTAGCCCCGACGGTAATACCATCGCTTCTGCTAGTGCTGATAAGAGCGTCAAACTCTGGGATGCGGCTACAGGTAAAGAAATCACTACCCTCAAGGGGCATAGCAAATGGGTCATTAGCGTCGCATTTAGCCCCGATGGCAAGACAATCGCTTCTGCTAGTGATGACAACAGCGTCAAACTCTGGAAGGTGTACCCAAATAACCTAAATGATTTAATCGTCTACAGTTGCAATAGGCTACGTGTTTATTTACAATCAAATCCCAATGTGAGCGATCGCACTCTCTGCGATGGCATTGGTACAAAAAGCAATTAGCTTTGCAGCCAGAAATCAATTACTGCTACTGCGATCGCACAGTTTTTGATTTGAGGGGGTGACAAGATGGCGATGCCTGCGGCGGGCTGCGCCTACGCACTCTCTGCGATGGCATTCCTACCAAGAGCAATTAGCTGATCAATTACTGCTACTGCGATCGCATGGTCTTGATCTATATAATCAATTCAGCGATCAACAACAAATACATTATGAAAACCGTATCTATCGAATTTCCAGATAGCGTTTTTTCTGCTCTCAGAAAAGACCCTGATGAATTTGCTCAAGAAATGAGGATAGCTGCTGCTGTCAAATGGTACGAAATGGGAGAGATATCACAAGGGAAAGCAGCAGAAATCGCCGGCTTAAATAGAGCAGAATTTATTAATATTCTTGCACGCTATCAAATTTCTCCTTTTCAATACACTACTCAAGAATTAGCGTCAGAACTTGCTGCTCTAGATGAATAAAATTGTAATTAATACTTCTCCCTTAATTGTCTTATTTAAAAGTCAGTTTGCCTACTTGCTACCAGAATTATTCACTGAAATTATTGTTCCATCAGGTGTTTGGGATGAAATTGTCGAAGCGGGAAAAACTGATACAGCATCAAGACAATTACCTACATCTTCTTGGGCAAAAAGAGTTACCCTCACCAGTGTCTCATCTTTAATTTTAGCTTGGGGATTAGATCATGGCGAATCTGAAGTTTTGAGCTTTGCTCTAGAAAATACTGGTTATCGGGCAATTATTGATGATGCTGCTGCTAGACGGGTAGCTAAAACCTTAAACATTCCATTTATGAGAACTTTAGGAATGCTCGTCTTGGCCAAGAAACAAGGTTTAATTTCTGAAATTTCACAACCAATTCAAGCTATACAAGATGCTGGTTTATGGCTATCTGACGATTTAATTCAGTTCCTTACACAACAAGCAGAAGAATAGATGTCACCTTGCAAGCTTGTTTACTGTAGGCTAGAAGAACGACAACGCGATCGCACAGTTTTTGATTTGAGGGGGTGACAAGATGGCGATCGCACACATCCACAGAACTAGAGAACTTGAGGCATTGTTGCTATATTCCATAACAATCTTTAAGGTAAGGCAAGAATTTTTGCTATGATATCTAAGCTCATAAACAATGTGAATGTCAAACTTTAAGAAAGGCAATGAAAAAGGTTACACTAACGGAATTAAGTAATAATATTGAACGTCTACTAGATGAGGTACTAGAAACAGGTGTTCCACTAGAAATTAACAAAAATGGCAAGTTATTAAAAATTGTTCCTCTAGAAAAAAAAGATAAGCTTCAAAATTTGACATTTAAATCTGATGCTATTCAAGGAAATCCAGATGATTTAGTTAACATCAGTTGGGAACAGGAGATTAATATTGATTTATCTTGACACTCATGTAGTAGCATGGCTTTATGCTGGATTGACAGATAAATTAACTGATATTGCTAAAACTTTAATTAATGATAATGACGTTTATATTTCGCCAATGGTGAGATTAGAATTACAGTATTTATATGAAATAAAACGTCTTAAAGATAAACCAGATGTGATTATTCCCAATCTGTCCGAGCAAATTGGTTTAAAGATATGTAATCAAAAGTTTAATGAGATTATCAGTACTAGCTTAACTATTACTTGGACTCGCGATCCTTTTGATCGGATTATTACGGCCAATGCTCTATTAAATAATAATATATTACTGAGCAAAGATGAAAATATTCTGAATAACTATCTGTATGCAAAATGGCGTGATTAAAAGTTACATTAATCGCCAAAATATAACGCAATGCACAACAGCAATGACTGCGGCGGTCACTGAGCGCAGCCGAAGTGCGGGCTGCGCCTACGCAAATTTCATTCACAAGCAATCGCAAAATTCTTCAGGTCAAAACGAGTCCATAAGATTGTTTCGTCGTTCCTCCTCTCTACGAGACGCTATGCGAACGCAATGACGGTTATTCTCTCATTGCAAATAAAAACTGGGATGCACCCGGTAAGCTATATGTTAAAAACAATTCAAGGAATTTATAAAAACGGCAAAATTGAATTAGCTGAAACACCAGAGGGTATCACTGAAAGTTTAGTGTTTGTCACCTTTCTAGAAACTAAACCCAGCCAATGGCCAGAAATCATCATGCAACATCCAGGTGCAACAGAAAGTATTATCTTTGAATCATATCGAGATGAACTGATACTACCGAACGAAATAGAACTTTAATTATGTATGGGTTATCTACTGGATACTTGCGTCATTAGTGATTTTGTCAAAGGAGAAGAAAACACCCTCAAGCGAATAAAATTAATCTCTCCTACTGAAATTTTTGTTTCATCTCTAACAGTTATGGAGGTGAAATATGGATTAGCTATAAACCCACAACGCGCTGTTAAAATTCAATCAATTATTAAAATATTATTAGCTTCAATTACAATTTTACCTTTTGATTCAAAAGAAGCAGAACAAGCAGCCCACATCAGAAGCTTTCTTACAGCTATTTTCAGGTAAATAGACCACGCGGTAGGGGTAAAGCGCAATGCTCAGACGTGTCAACTTAACGTAAAAGCCATGTCCCGCAAGGAACTGAAGTTCCTTGCTAATAGCGAAAGTCATCTAAAGATGACTAAATAATCCGAAAAATCTTTAGTCTACTTTAGTAGACTTTAGCTATTAGCCTAGAACTTTAGTTCGAGGCGGGCGAGTCAGCTAACAGTTAAGCTACTTTTAGCTTAAGTTGACACCAATGAGCATTGCTAAACCCCTACGATAGATGTGGTTCAAATACATGAAAACTGCTGTAAATTAGCTGGTTCACCTATTGGCGCTTACGATGTACTGATAGCAGCCACCGCAGTAATCAATAATCATATTGTGGTGACATCTAATGTCCGAGAATTTCAAAGAGTACCTAACTTGCAAATCGAAAATTGGCGTTCTGTGTGAATAGCTTACTCTCCCCTAACTTAACGTAAGCTTCTCCAGCTTGCCTAAATGTATCATTCTTAAAGTGAAACGGTATTACCTTCCCTGTAGCGACTTCCGCCTTCCCTGAAGCAGCTTCCGTCTTGACGTTTCCGTGTTACGCGCAGTCTGTAGCAGCTTCCGTCTTGACGTTTCCGTGTTACGCGCAGTCTGTAGCAGCTTCCGTCTTGACGTTTCCGTGTTACGCGCAGTCTGTAGCAGCTTCCGCCAAGACGTTTCCGTGTTACGCGCAGCCTGTAGCAGCTTCCGCCTTGACATTATGAGAAATAGACTTGTGTTACAGCATCTTCCCTTAAATAAAATACGCTTTTGAGGCACAGCACTGCTGTGCCTTAACAATAAATATGGTTTTAATTGGCAAAAAATATTGTAAGGTACTTAACTTTTAGGCTTTTTCAGAAAAATCAACAATTTTACGTATGACAACTTCTTCAACAATTGTCCACTATAGAGTTATCAGTAATTTAGAAATTGAGTATTAATTATGGCAAGGGCAAAACGCAATTCACGTACTCTTGGCAAAGCTGAAGTACGTTTAGCAAGCATTAAATCTATTAGTCCAACTCTGGATGTCGGAGAGAAGTTAACAGTTAAAGATTATACTGAAAAAATCGAAAGCCTCCGAAAATCTCTAGAAGCATACAATACCACCCTCTCTACTATTGATGTCTTACTAACCCAGATCGTTGAAAATGAACAAGATTTAGCAGACTATTCTGAGAAAATTTTGCGTGGTATTGCTTATAAATATGGTAATAATAGCCATGAGTATCAGATGGCTGGAGGTATTCGTAAAAGCGATCGCAAGCGTACTGTGCGTCAAAGCGTGGTTTTGTCGAAGTAAGTAGGCGAATTACTGCGATGCCTACGGCGGGCTGCGCCTACGCATCCCAAATGCAAAGCTGAATCAACAGCTTGAGGATGCGATCGCCATTGAATCTTATAGCAAATAGTTCCAAATCCTATAGGAATCCTAAATGATATGTGAAAAATTTTAAGTAATGTAGGGTGGGCTTTGCCCACCATATCCGGGTTTTGGTGGGCAAAGCCCACCCTACGTGTATTTCAAAAATCAAATAGGAGTCCTATACAACTTTTTTATACTTCTACACTTTGCTTCGTTGCTATCCCGCCTCGGAATAAATTCCAAGGCTAATAGCTAAAGTCCTCTAAAGCGGACTGAGCAGATGATTTTAGTCCACGCTTAGTGGACTTCGGCTATCAGCCTTGCACTTCAGTGCAGGGCGGGATGTCGGTTAGCACGATACTTTGACTATTACAAAAATGTGGGTAATAACAAAAAACTACACCACACTACACTACCACCTACTAGAGATATGAGTGAAAAATAAATGTAGAGACGTAGCACTGCTACGTCTCTACAAGGGTTCTGGGTAACGCATATTTAATTTCTACCAGATGTCTACTGAGTTAAGAACGCCGTACATTCAAGCAACACCATTCTTTTCGTTTCCACAGGGTAGCAACCACCCAACCACTTTGTTCTAAGGCATCAGCAACAGCTTTAGATTGTTCTAGTAAAATACCACTGAAGATCGCCCAAGTTTCAGGTTTAGCGATCGCACTCATTTCTGGAACCAATTCAATAATTACATGAGCCAAAATATTGCAAACGATACCATCTACTGGTTTCTCAACTAGTTTTGTCAAAACGTCTACACTTCCCAGTGCAGGTAGTAAACGTTCTGGATTAATATCGTTTAATGCACCATTACTGATAGTTGATTGCACTGCTAAAGGGTCAGTATCTACTGCATAAACTTTCTCCGCTCCCAGTAGCAGCGCCCCAATAGAAAGGATACCAGAACCACAGCCAATATCCGCAATTACCAGATGTTCATGTTTGCCACTATTACCCACAAACGACTGAGGAACTCCACTTAGACGCATTTCCAGCGATTCCAAACATAGCTGAGTTGTGGCATGGTTGCCCGTACCAAATGCTACACCCGGGTCAAGACGAATCACTAACCGTTCCGTTGTTTCCGGTAATGGTAGCCAAGCGGGGTTAATTAGGAAGCGATCGCCTATTTCTTGCGGATGCCAATATTGTTTCCAGCTAGTCGCCCAATCTTCCTCATCAATTAATTGCCATTGCAGTGTAGGAGATGAAACACCTACACAAAGAGCATCTTGACGCAGCCACAGCGATAGCGCTGCTAAATCTAGCAGCTGCGTTTGAATTGTCGATAAATAAGCCCTGACTAAAGATGAATTTCCTTTATTTTCACTAGCTGTTCCCCGACAGCCAAAATCTTCTAGTCGCCAAAAGATCGAATCTTCTAGGTCAGACTCACATAAAATCTGTAGTTCCCACCAAGTGTTTGCCATAATTGAGAATTCAGGAGTCAGAATTCAGGAGTCAGGAGGAATTATTTCTTCTGACTCCTGGCTCCTGACTCCTGACTCCTAAAGTGTTACTGTATACGCGTCCCGAATACCAGGGACTTTTATAATCTCATTCAAAATGCCCTCAGGTAAAGGGTCATCTATACTCAGAGCCATTACGGCATCACCACGGACGATTTTACGACCTACCTGCATACTGGCAATATTCACATTAAAACTGCCGAGTAGGGAACCGAGTTTGCCGATAATCCCTGGCATATCGCGGTGCAGGGTAAACAACATATATTTGCTCGGTGGGACGTTAATCGGGAAACCGTCAACATCAGTTAGGTGGATTTCTCGTTCACCCAACAAAGCGCCGGTGACAGAATGAGTACCTAAAGTACCCGTGGCTTCTAGATGAAGCGTTCCGGCATAGTCACGAATCGAAGCATCGCGGGTTTCAATTACCCGAATTCCGCGCTCTTTGGCTTCTATGCTGGCATTTACGTAATTTACCCGTTCCCGCAAAGCTTGGTAAAGTAAACCTTTTAGGGCAGCTACTACCAAAGGTTGACTTTTGTTGGTAGCGAGTTCGCCTTGTAGTCGAATATTGAGTACTTCCACCCGTCCGCCAGCTAGCTGTCCTACCAGATTACCTAGAGTTTCTGCTAGTTGCATGTAGGGTTTGAGTTCTTCCAACACATCGGGGCCGAGTCCGGGAATGTTGACGGCTGAACGGGCTGGTAGTCCTAAAAGTACATCCCGAATTTGTTCGGCAACATCAATGGCTACATTCACTTGAGCTTCTGCGGTAGAGGCTCCCAAGTGGGGAGTGAGGATGATTTCTTTACCTAGCGATCGCAATTCCGATTCACCCAGTGGTTCAGACTCGAACACATCCAAGGCTGCACCCCCGATTTTACCCGCTTTCAGAGCTGCTGCTAAAGCTACTTCATCAATGATCCCACCACGAGCGCAGTTGATAATCCGGGTTGTGGGTTTCATCTTTGCCAGAGTTGTGGCATTGATTAAGTGGGTGGTTTCTGGGGTTTTGGGGATGTGTAGGGTGATATAATCTGCTTGTTGGAAGAGTAAATCTAGCTCAACTAACTGACAGCCAAGTTGTTCGGCTCGGTCTGTAGAAATAAAAGGGTCATAAGCTAGGAGTTTCATTCCCATTGTCTTAGCTACAGTGGCAACGTGGGAGCCAATTTTACCCAAACCGACAACGCCGAGAGTTTTTTTGTAGACTTCCGCGCCGACAAAGCTATTGCGATCCCACGCACCGCGTTTTACCGAAGCGTTAGCATCGGGGATGTGGCGAGACAAAGCTAAAATCATCGCTAACGCGTGTTCAGCGGCGGCAATGGTATTTCCCTCTGGAGAATTGACTACTACAATTCCCCGGCGGGTGGCAGCCGGAACATCCACATTATCCACACCCACACCAGCACGACCAATGATTTTTAGCTGAGTGCCAGCTTCAATGATTTCTTGGGTGACGCGTGTACTAGAGCGAATCATCAGCGCGTCATACTCACCAATAATTTCGATCAGTTCTGCTGGTTTTAGACCTATTTTGACATCAACGGTAGCAACTTGCGAAAGAATGTCAATTCCAGCTTGGTCAATAGAATCTGAGACAAGAACCTTAGACATGATTACTTCATTTAAAGCTACAGGTTTTGCTGCACAAGACTTTTTAGTTTAGTCTTTATCTGTCGCAATTGAGTAAAAATTATGAGTTTTAATATCAACTTAACCTTGACTTACGCTGGGTGGCGATGAGATCAGAGCGTCAGTTGCAGGGGTAGTATGGTTTGCCTCCTAGTATCTAAAGATGAGTGGCTGTTGCGCCACCCTGTCGCTAAATATAGAGCATGAATTGCACCAAATACTTATATATTTATTAATAGTTAAGAGTTATACCGTTTCTTTGTGAAGCTGCATATATTTACCCCCGGCTACGCCGTCCCCCCGATGCCTTGGGGGGACTACAGGGGGGTCTTTTTATGAAAAAAAGTTAGGTTGAAAACCGGACTTCGTCCCGCTACGCTAACGCCCGCAAGTGGCGCGAAAGAATCATTGTTTCCCAAGGTAGGTAGAAACCCCTCCCGCAAGTGGCGTGGCTGTCTAAAATGTTTGAATACAACGACTTGCTCAGTACAAGTTTTGAATACTTCGGCTACGCCCTTCTCTACGAGAGGCTGCGCCAACGGCTACGCTCAGGACAAGCTCAGGACAAGCTCAGTACAAGTTTTGAATTTTGAATTTATGTTTCTTGGGTGCAGATTACTATGCCTTTGTGCATCGAACTTTTTTGGAATATTTCTGTGCTTGGGAGTTTGTCTAGCAGTTAGTTTAGGAAGTTCGCACTCAAGCAGTTGCAACAATCGCCGCAATTTGGAAAGATATATGAATTATTACAGAACAACTATTGCTTTTTAGGAATAACGTTCCTGATTCCACTTTTACTAGAAACAGTATCACCTTTGTAGCGAGGGATGATATGAATACTGGAGTGCATAATATTTTGACCGGCGGCTCGGTTGATATTCATTCCTATATTAAAACCATCAGGCTCAAATTCTTTTTTGATAATTTCTTGTACTTTATTCACCATAAGCCAGCAAGCAGATTGCTCTTTAAATGGTAATTCAAAATAACTGCTAATATGACGCTTGGGGATAACTAAAACATGTCCTTTACTTATAGGATAGCCATCAAAAATAGCGTAAGCAGTTGCTGATTCAGTTAATAGTTTTAGACTTTTATGAGGATTACAGAATATACAATAATTAGATGAATTTCGCTGATGATTATAGTGGACATACTCATATAATTCCCGATGTTCATCTAAACAAACTGAAGGAAAGGGAAGTTTGACAAGACACTGATAAGTAGGTTTTTTATGGACATAATGTTCTCGAAAACCTTCTTTTTTGATATCCCTTCTTACAGCATAATAAGCTTTGCCTCCTGGTTTTAATAAGTGTGATATTTCCATAAGAACATTAGTTTGTTCTTCAGCAAATAAAACATTTAAAACATAAAAGCAAATTATTGTATCAAATTTATTCTCAGGATATTCTGGAAAATAATAAGGGTCATAGCCTGTAATATCACAACCTTTTTGGCGCAATATTTTAACATCATTACCAAAGCCACAACCAAAGTCTAGTATTTTGCCTTGGAGAAGGTTTTGATTTAATAAAAACTGTGCCGGAAATGATAGATAACTTCTTTCGATCGCAGTGAGATGGCTGAATTGATTTTTTTGCTGTTTCATAGAATTTTGGTGCTGATGTCCCAAAATTATTATTCCCAGCATCCTTGAGGTTATGCGATCGCATCAGGGTCAACGTCTAGCTCACGTAACTTAGCTGCTAATATATCAGCACGTTGGCGTTCTTGTTGGGCACGTTGGCGTTCTTGTTGGGCACGTTGGCGTTCTTGTTGGGCTTGTTCGCTGCTCCACAACAGCAAATTTCCTTCTGTATCCCACCAGCGCAGCCAATTCATGGTTTGACATAATCTTTCACCTTGCCAAATTCCGAGAAATAACTCTAACTCAGGAATCCAAAAGCGTCCATTGCTATCTGCTTGCTGCAAGGTATATTGTCCATTTTGCAAACATCGTAGTTCTAGACTTGGTTCGTAAGGGTCGTAGGTTACGTAGGTTGGAACTTGGAGAATCTTTTCGTAATAATAGAGTTTACCGTAGGGCAAAGTTGAACGGACTGATAGTTCTCCCCCTTCTGTGTCTGAGAGAAATTCCATCACTACAGCCACAGCAGCACCTTCTAAATTTGGGGTGTAGCTGCGACGAACTACATTTGTTCCCACAGACTGCACTTGAGGGACATAAAACCAGTCTGGGGCTTTAACGACAATTTTTTTGTTGACTGTGGCTACAAGTCCAAAATTAGAGCCAATCAGCATTTGGGGTTGGATGCGTCCTGCGCTTCCCAAAGCATCGGTAAGCGCAGCAGCGATCGCGGGTTGTTGAATATTTTCCACTGGATCGTCAGGTAAAATGAAGTCGGCTGGAAGTGCTTCCCAACTAACAGTTGGTTCTTTTTGGATGGGGTTAACTTGTAGAACCATAAAACTACTCCTAATATCAATGCACAGTATATAGCAATCCGGAATCATCTGTGAGAAAATACTTAAATTATAATCGTACTTTTAAACACTCATTAACAACTTAATTTTCCGGCTAGAATTATATATATTGCATAATCCATAGCTTCAAAGTAAGTTATTTAAAGTACATTAAATATTCCCGTATTTTCTCATGAAT